>JAPKCE010000271.1 GCA_028823075.1 Myxococcota bacterium | reverse complement strand
GGCGCACAAGGTGGCGTGCAAGGAAGAGAAGACGCGGCGGGAAGATGAGCAAAAATACCACCACCAGCGTTGTCGACCACAACGACGGTGGCGTTGAGGTTTTGCAGCAAAGGCAGCGAGCTAGCATCGTACAAAAAAGCCAGGTCACCGATCAGCACAACCATCGGAGTTTGGCCGTGAGCGCAACCTTCCCCCGCGGCGCTCGCGAGGGTGCCATCAATCCCATTGAGCCCGCGATTGGCATAGACCTTGAGCCACAAACCTTTGTTCGAGGCAAAGGCATCGAGGTCTCGAATCGGCATACTGCTGGCGACATGCAGTAAAGTTTCTGGCGCAAGAGCTGCGACTAAGCAACGCGCCACAGCACCTTCCCACCAAGCCTTCGGGAGATCGCTGAGCCTCTTTTGCGCCTTGGCTTCAAGCCGCTGCCACGAAGCGAGCCAATCGCTGCTAGGCTGCCGGGGCAAATGTTTGAGCGCCTGCTCGCAATAGTCGCTGGCCCGGCTCTTTACCCAAACCCCCATGCGGCCCTCGGCGTCGCTCGGTTCAACAAATTCTCCAACCGCCAGCAAACAACCTTCGTCTAAACTCATCAACCATGTCGACAAAGTGCGCACGCAGGACGAGCGGCCAAAACGCAGCACGCGACAAGGCTCTAAACCCTCGAGTTGAGCGCCGCGAATCAAAGCTTCGTAACCGGAAACCAGGGCAGGATGGTGCGGCCCAAAGCGAAGGTTCGAGGTGGCTTCGGCAAAAACGGGCCAGCCCAAACGCTCGGCGAGTTCGAGAATCAGACTGCGCTCTTCCCGGTTTTGAGCGGCACCCGCGCCACAAACGATGATTCCCCGCTCCTCTTCGAGGCCGGAAAAGTCGACATCTTCCCAACGACGAAGCGCTGGCGACAAGGGCTTCAAAGCATCAAGGGTCGAGTCTCTAGATGCCAGGTATTCGTCGAACAAAGGCTCATCAAAAGCGACATTTATATGGGCTGGAAGGCCCGAAGATAAGCGACGAAATGAACCCTCAAAACGAGCCGCCGTCGGCAGCCCCTCATCGGCGGAAAAACTCAGTGTCGGCCCGCCAAAAATGCCCAAAACTCCAACTTGCGCCATGGTCTGCGGCGCGCCACGGGCCTGCAAGCGGGGGGGGCGATCGGCGCTGATCACCAACAGCGGGATGGCGCTATAAAAGGCTTCCGAGAGGCTGGGCAACAGGTTGGTGAGCGCCGAACCCGAGGTGCAACAAAGGGCTACAGGACAGCCGCCCGCTCGCGCTAAACCTAAGGCGAAAAATCCGGCGGCGCGCTCGTCGACAATGACATGAATCCGTAGTGAAGAGCGTCGAAAAGCCACTAATAAAGGGCTATTTCGGCTGCCCGGCGAAAGCACAACATCACTAAAGCCGGCGGCGATTAACAACTCGGCACAACGCCTCGCCCAGGCAGAGTTACTAGGGCGCACAGATGTGTTCACAAGGAAGGCTCGGACGAAAGACGCAAACACGAAGTGAAGGCCTGCAACTTAGCCTGAGTCTCCAACCATTCCTCATGGGGGTTGGAGCCCGAAACCACGCCCGCTCCGGCGTAGGCATGCGCCGCGCCGCCCCTGCGCTCGATATGGCCGCTTCGAATAGCCACTAAGGCCTCGCCCTCACCGCGGGCCGACATCCAGCCGATGACGCCACCGTACATTCCTCGATCGAAGGCTTCGCTGCGCTGGAGGTAGTCGAGAGAAGCCTGGCGCGGAGCTCCCGCCAGTGCCGGAGTGGGATGCAAGGCATCGACCAGATCCAACAGATCAACGCCGGGCTTAAGGTCCCCTGAAATAGCTGTCTCAAGATGCACGACCGAGCCCGCTTTTCGCCGACTCGGACGCTCGGGAATGGACAAGGCATCGGCAAGGAATGGGTGTAAATCCTCGGCGATAGCGCTGATGACGCAAGCATGTTCGTGGCGCAGTTTTTCGCTGGGCTCCGAGTTCTCGTCGGCGCTGCTAAAAGTACCCGCTAAAGCATGAGTCGAGAGACGGCCTGCCTCCAATTTCACCAAGCGCTCTGGCGTCGCACCGAGAAAAGCTTCCCCTTGATGATTCAACGAAAACACGCTCGCATCAGGGTGAGTTTTGGCCAGCGCATCGAAGGTGGCTCTCGACGAAAAGCGCGCTTGCGGCGGAGCGCTAGCTCGAACACTGCGCGCCAGAACGACCTTTTCCAAAGCGCCGCCATCGATCTCGTCGATGAGGGTCCGAACCCGCAAGCCCCACGAAGCTTCGTCTTCGTCTTCTTCCCAGTACAACGACGTTTCAAAAGGCGCCTTCGACAGCTCTTCAGAACTTATTTCCTCAGACTCATCAGCACCATATTGGTAGACAGAAAAGTCGGCGCCGGGGAGTTCCTGGGACAAGACTAACGTCGGCACCCAGACCTTTAAAGCAGGCCAGGTTGGGCGCTTGCCGCCCGGCTGCGGCGATGGCTGGGTACGGGGGTCAAAGCCGAGCGCAAAAAACAACATCGGATGCTCGCTAGCGCCGGCATCGGGCATCTCAAGGAGCAGTTCTTGGGCCAAGGACTTTAGACGGCGCGGGGCCAACCCTGGCGCCAACTCAAGGCAGCGAAACTGGCCACAAGCCGCCAACAAGCGCCCGTTTGGCGAGCGCCAAACCAAGCCCTTGGCATGCGCCAACGCGAGCAAGCGCTGCGCCCTGTCACCATCGATTTCGAGCTGCTCTAGAGGCGCCAAAATCGAACCTCAATAATAGTAGGGGAAGCGGCTAAAGTCCTGCTCACGCTTTTCTACAAAGGCTTCACGCCCCTCTTTCGCCTCTTCTGTCCGATAGGCCAAGCGAGTCGCTTCGCCAGCAAAGATCTGTTGCCCCACCAAGCCATCATCGATCAGGTTGAACGAAAATTTCAGCATGCGTTGCGCTGTAGGACTTTTCGAGCCGATCTGCTTAGCCCAGGCGAGCGCCTCGGTTTCGAGTTCAGCATGCGGTACAGCAGCGTTGACCATGCCCATATCGAAGGCTTCGCTGGCCGAATAGTTACGCCCGAGAAAGAAGATCTCGCGAGCACGTTTTTGGCCCACCTGACGCGCCAAATAGGCAGAACCGTAACCCCCGTCAAAGCTCGCCACATCCGGATCGGTCTGCTTGAACACCGCATGCTCTTTACTGGCCAGCGTCAGATCACAAATCACGTGCAAGCTGTGACCACCGCCAACCGCCCAACCGGGGACCACGGCGATCACCACCTTAGGCATAAAGCGGATCAAACGCTGGCATTCAAGAATATGAAGACGGCCAAGGCGCCCCTCGTCGATAAGGGTCTCAGGACTCGGTTGACTCGGGTCGTACAAGTAGCCGTCACTGCCGCGGGTGCGCTGGTCGCCTCCACTACAAAATGCCCAGCCGCCGTCTTTGGGCGAAGGCCCGTTACCGGTGAGCAGCACGCAAGAAATATCGGCGCTACAGCGCGCATGATCGAGCGCTAAAAACAGTTCGTCGACCGTTTGAGGCCGAAAGGCGTTGCGCAATTCCGGCCGATTAAAGGCGATGCGCACGGTGGCTTGGTGCTTGGCTCGATGATAGGTGATGTCTTTGAAATTAAAGCCGCGGACCTCGTTCCAAAGCTGCGGATCAAAAATGCTCTTGTCCAATGTGTTTCCCCTCCGGTTCCACCTGCTGTTAGCGAGCCATCACCTCATCCATCAAGGCCGTAAATTCCTGGTCGCCTCGCCCGGCGATGCGCAGATGATCACAAGGCTCTCCAAGCCAACCTTTGGCGTCTCGAGCGTAAACACCGATGGCCATAGGACGCTGACGATCTTCGCTTTGCCACATAAGCATGGCACCGACATGAATGCGCTGAGTAAAACTCTTCTCGCCCAGGCGTTTTAGCAACTCCGCTTTTATCTAGGGGTCGCTGAACACACCCTGTAAATCGAGAGCGAGGCGGCGACGAAGCC
>JAPKCE010000270.1 GCA_028823075.1 Myxococcota bacterium | reverse complement strand
CTTGGGGTGTGCTTGGCGGGTTTTGGGCTGGGTGCTGCTATGTTTGGTATCACCAGTTAACCACGGCAAAACCCTTTGCTGTCCGCTCAGGCTCGCGGGTGAGCCGAATCATAGACCGACTCAAGATGAGTGAGACTAACGGCAGTATACTTTTGCGTTGTGCTCAAACTTGCGTGCCCGAGAAGCTCCTGGATAGCTCGCAAATCTGCGCCGCCTTCGAGAAGATGCGTGGCAAAGCTATGGCGTAGGCGGTGAGGGTGGATCTTACCCGCGAGCCCAGCTCGCTGAACGGCTTTCTGCAAGCGCCGACGAACGCTTCGAGGGCTTAAATGAGTCCCTCGCCGGCCGAGAAAAAGCGCCGCGCTCGCACTCGGCTGCTTGAGCTTTGGCTCATCGCCAAGAAAGAAGAGTTGCTCGCGTTCAGCCAGCCAATCCGCAAGCGCCGCGGCGCAGAGTTTCGGGAACGGGACAATGCGCTCCTTACTCCCCTTACCCATCACACGAACCGTGCGTTGGCGTAGGTCGAGATCCATCGGTCGGAGTCCGCATAGCTCCGAGATACGCAGTCCGGCGCCATAAAGTAACTCGAGCATCGCCCGGTCGCGGGTGTCGAGCTTAACCTTCGTCTCGACATCTCGCTTCTCGCTGCCATCCGGAGCTTCGACAAGGGCCACAGCGTCCTGCTCGCCCAAGGGCCGAGGCAGACGTTTAGGGACTTTGGGCTGGCGTAACAAAGCTGCCGGGTTGCCCTGGGTCCAACCCTGCTCCTCGGCGTAGCTAAAGAAACTGCGCAAGGCGCTGGCCGTTCGCGCCAAACTGGCGGACTCGACTTGGCGATGGCGACTGGCGAGAAAGCGCCTCAAGCGACGAGCGTTAATGCGGCCCAGTTCGGGGTCTTCAAAGCCTTCGACCAAGCGCCCGAGCTCACCCAGGTAGGCGCGCAGCGTATGCTCCGACTGACCGCGCTCGACGCGCAAGTGTTGCGCCCATCGCTGTATGCCTGCTGAGAGTTTCATAGGCGGACTGTAGCGGATTTTGGCGGCTAGGCCAAGCCCAGGCGCTGTTAGTTGTTACAGGCGCAGTTGGCATAGCATCGGGCGTGCCGCCATGCTGCCTGGGGAACGGCGCCAGTAGCGCCCCAATTGGTGTTGTTGTCGGTGCTCGAGCATTCGATGGTTGTCCAGTTGTTCCCGTTGGCCTTGTTGGGCCAAAAATGCCGCCCGACGTTGTTGCCCGTATGCCGGGTCGCGACGGCATCAAAGCCGCCGTGGGCTGCGCAAACCTGGGTGCAACTCATGTTCACTTGGGGCGCCGTATACCAGCAGCCATTGTTCCATTCCCAACCAGCGCATTGCCCCGGAACGCGGCATTGGTTGTTGCAATCGTCATCATCAGCTTGATTGCCGTCGTCACAAGCTTCGTAGCCATCCTGCTGGGGCTCGAGGTCGGCGCGCTGCACGCCATCGCCACAACGCGCCGAGGCGCAGCTGTTGAGGCAGGCATCGGTGTTGATTTCGTTACCATCGTCACAACCCTCAAAACCATCGGCCCCGGGCTCGAGGTCTTGGCGATGGACGCCGTCGCCGCAGCCGGCTTCATAACAACTGTTGAGGCAACCGTCGTCGTCGTTGCGGTTGCCATCGTCGCAAACCTCAAAACCCGGATCGCCCTCGGCGATATCCAGACGCACGATGGCGTCGCCGCAGATCGCCATGGCGCATTGGGAGGAACAGGCGTCGGTTTCCGTCAGGTTACCGTCGTCGCAGGCTTCAAAGCCTTCATCGCCTTCGACCAGGTCGCGACGTAAAACGCCATCGCCGCAGAGCGCCAGCTGGCAATCGTTGCGGCAAGCGTCGGAGTCTTCAATATTACCATCATCACAGGCCTCGCCTTCGTTGAGCAGCCCATTACCACAGCCCAGGGATTCACAGTTCGTCGAACAATCGTCGTCGTCAGAATCGTTGCCGTCGTCACATTCTTCGTAGCCCTCGCTTGCCGGATGCAGGTCGCGGCGGTGGATTCCATCGCCGCAGCGCGCCAGCGTGCAGCCATTAAGGCAGGCGTCGTCCTCTTCAAAATTACCATCATCGCAAGCCTCGTACTGTGGATCGTCGTCGCTCAGGTCTCGGCGTTGAGCGCCATCGCCGCAGGCCGCCAAAGTGCAGGTGTTTAGGCAAGCGTCGAATTGGTCTCGGTTACCGTCGTCACAGGCTTCACGGTCGCGCCAAACGCTGCCGTCGCCGCAACCGGCCGGGCGGCAGCGATTGGTGCAGTCGTCAGTGTCCACGTCGTTACCGTCATCGCAAACTTCGCCCATCTGCGATTGCACTTCGCCGTCGCCACAGCCGACCAAGATACAGGAATTAGTGCAGCCATCCCAAGGTTCGCTGTTACCATCATCACAAGCTTCGTAACCGGGCTCCCCTTCGGCTAGATCGGTGCGCAAAATACCGTCACCGCAAGATGCCACATTGCAGTCAGCGAGACAGCCGTCCCCATCGAAATCGTTTCCGTCATCGCATAATTCAGCGCCTCGAACTCCCATGGGCAAGTCGGAGCGCAGCACCCCGTCACCGCAGCGCGAGTTTTGACAGGCATTTGTGCAGCCGTCGGCGTCGTCGGAATTGCCGTCATCACATTCCTCTTGGCTGCCCATCAGGCGATCACCGCAACGGCCGACCGCGCCCACCCCGGCAGGCGGCCCACATTGAATGAGAAATAACGCGCTTAGGAACAATAATGAACGTGGCATAAGCCCTCCACATGACATCCTTTCACGCCTGATAACCCCTCGCAAGGCGAACCCGCGCCAAGCCACCATGCGACCGCTTAGGCGAATGAGTATTGGAACAGCGAAACCCGAAAAAACACCCAAACCCCGAACGCATATTGCCCCACACCGCACAAAACGGCATCGAGAAGCCATGTTGCTCCCCGCCCAATCAGGATTTGTCGCCGCGCTGCTGCTCGCGGTCATCGCCGTCAACCATTCGGCTCGCGGGCAAGGTCGGCCAAAAGACGACCGCTTAGTCATGATCGCCACCGTGGTCGGGCTCATGCACTTGTTCAGCGCAGTGATGGCGATCTTCCCCGACTCTCGCTTCTGGACCGGTCTTTTTTGGGCATGTGCCGGGCTTCTGCCCATCACCATGACGGCGATGGTACGCCATCTTGCCGCTTCTGCGCTGGGCGCGCCCTTGGGGCGCTTGCGCTGGATCAGCATGGTCTTTGCCCTCGCCAGTCTACCGCTCGCCTTCACGCCCTGGATGATCGACGGACCCATGCTTCCCATGGGTCTAGGGTTAGGGGTTTATACCCTACTCGCGCTGATCTCAGACCAATTGCGTGTCGCCGCAGGACTTAGCCAGGACACAACCGAGACCGGTCGCTTGCGCCTACTGTGGATCGGCTGCGCACTCGCCATTGGCATGAGTGGGCTCGAGGCCTTGCTCGGTAACCGCCTGGCAGGCACCGGCACCATCGCCCCCGTGGTGTTGATCGGCTATCTGAGCACCACCCTAATGCGAGAACGCTTGCTCGACAGCCAAGAACTGATCGCTCGCGGCGCCATTTTCGGCACCATCACCTTGGCGGTCACGCTTTTATACTCCCTGCTCGTCGTGGCTTTTCGCCAACAGGGCGCGACCTTCGTCTTCGCCACCCTCATCTCCAGCGCGGTGCTGTCACTACTTTTCGACCCACTTCGCCGCAAGGTTGAAGCCACATTGATGCGCCTAATGATGTCGGGAACTGCGCACCTCACCGAGGCCTGTTTTCGAGCGCGGGATGGTATTCGTCGCTCGGTTCAGATGCAGCAGATGCTCGAAGTGGTCATCGCCGAACTGCACGGACGCAATATCGTCACCGGGGCTGCCCTTTATCTGCTCGACCCTTCGGAACAGTTTCTTGGCCTGGCGGCCTTTGGTGGGACACGACCGAGCCCGCGCCTGTGGGTGCGCGATGCCCCACAACTCTTCTCTCGCCTGCGCGAC
>JAPKCE010000269.1 GCA_028823075.1 Myxococcota bacterium | reverse complement strand
GCGATCTCCTGATGGTGGATTAGCTAGGCGAGGCGGCGGCTGGGCGCAAGTTAGCGGACCCAGATGCGGCCGGCGGACCACATGGCGGTGCGGTTGTAGCCAGACGCATTCATGCCGAAAGTGCCGACTGCGGGCATATAGGTACGGGGGGTGGTCGGGTGGTAGTCCATTCCGGTCACGCCGAAGCCGATAAAGTTGTGATAGGCCGTTCCGCAGCCGCTCGGCGCATGTTGCTGGTAGGGTGCTGCCAGGACACCAAGCCGCATTTGCGCAAGAGGATCACCTGCTTCCCCCGTTGCGGTAAAAGCCTGATTAATCCCAACACGCCAACACGACCAGATGGAGAACTCGTCATCCCCGCCTCCCGTGTTATTGATCGCCAGCGCTTGACTGAAATTATTGTTGTCTATTGGCTGATTATTCAAAACATCACTGAGTTTCAACCAATGGGCACGCGTTGCCAGATGGACGGGAAAGGTAATAGCTTCCCCACTTAAAAAGAGTGCCCCGAGCGGCTGCCTTTCCGAGACGGCATCGACCAAAATCAATCGTTTCTCGGCCATGGCGCCCGCTGGCCGCTCCGCCTCCGCGACCTCTATGAGCGTGTTTGATAAATGTGCCCACAATAACCTCTTTGGAAGAAGGTCCAGAGCCAGGTCGGTGAAGGGCTGTTCGAACATGGCGCGGTTTTGGCGAACCTCGTCCCCATCGATATCCGACGGCTCAAAGGTGCCGCCGCTCTCAATAGGGGTGGTCCAAAATGCCGCACCAAATCCCGTGGTAATCTGCGCGACTTCGATCGCCAAAGACCAGCCGCCGCCGTCGTTGGCTTCGTTGGTATCGCAGTAGGCTTGGTAGGTGTCTTGGTCACCATGTTTGACCCAGTAAACACCGCTGGCCAGACCGAGGTCTCGCGCCGCCTCGCAATTCATCAGCGGGTTGGCCATTCCCTCGCCGCTGGGGTGGTCGCTGGCATCGAAAAATACGGGCAAAGGAGTCGATGAAATAGCGCCGGCATAAGGCTGCCCGGTCTGCCCTTTGTCATTACGCCCCCAACAGTAGATGCTGTTATATTCGTCATCGAGTTGCGCGCAGCGCCATTGAGCGAAAGGACCATGGGCCAGCAAACGTACCGCTGAGCCACCAAAGCTGGGTACAGTATTTAGGGTGGGCGAGCTGCCGCCGGGCTCGCCGTCGAACATCTGCGAATAGGTATCATCCCCCCAGCAACCAAGACGCCGATAATTCGGATCGTCCTGTTTTTCGAGCAGCGCGCAGCTGCCGCTTGCAAAGGCCCAAACCCGGCGAATCTGTCGACCATTGGTCACCGTTATCTCTTCCAGGCCTCGGCCTCGCCAGGCTTGGGAGGCTCCCGTCGCGTGGCTCTCGTTGTTACCCGCGCAGTGTGTGGAGTTTCCGATTCGGGTGCAAAAGTGGCGTTTGCCGACGCTAAGCTCTGGTTCGCTCTGAAACTCATCGCCCAACTCCGTCGCTGTACCATTGAGCACCTCGGTCCAGACACCCTCCATAAGCATCTCGTCCTGCGGTAAGCTGCCCCAACCGAATAGTTGAAAGGCTTCTGGGCCGTCGGTCTCCACGCGTCCAACCGCCATGGAGAAACGATGACCTAAGGCCAGAAAACGGACCTGAGTTAGGGCGTTATCGCCTTTTTGGACCAGTCGATCCAAGTCAAAGCGCGAGTCGTCGGGCTCCAAACCGATACCGAGCTGCCCACTTTCGATATTTCCCCAGCAGACGACTTTTCGCTCGGCCCCGAAAATTGCGCAGGCATGGTCCCATCCCATGGCGATCTGGTGTACCGGCGGATAAACTCCAGCCTGATTCGGGCGTAAATCGATCTCAATGGGGTCGGCGTTATTATCGACCGGCGGGGGCGGATGTTCGCCCAAAAGCAGGTTATTGGAGCTGCCCCAGCACCAAATGCGATTCGACTTGGTCAAAGCGCAGACGTTCTTTTCGCCGGCGGCTAACTGAACAAGATCCTGGAGCTGGCCCGATGGATGCAATACCGGCAACACTCGGCGAGTGACGGCCGGATTAGCGCCGAGCTGTGCAAATTGGTTATTCCCCCAACAAGCAACGCCATTACCAGAAAGGTCCTCATCGTTTGCATCATGAGCAACCAAGCTGCAGGCGAAATCTGGCCCGAGCACGAAACCGCTGCCGAAAGGTTCACGTATGCAGTCGATGCAACCTGCGTTGACGGTGTCGCCGTCATCGCAATCTTCCCCAGCCTCTAGAATGCCGTTGCCGCAGACCGGGGCCGGGCCGGCGTCAATGGCGACGACGGTATCGGTCGCCCCCGCGTCTTGCGGCGGCTGACCGGCGTCCGAGGGTGGCTGACCAGCGTCAGCAAGAGGCGCGGCTGACGTCACGCAAAGCCCCTGCATGCAGACTTGACCGGCGACGCAGGGCGTTTGCGGGCAACCGTCACTCGGCAGTTTATAACAAGCGCTCAAGAGCGCCAGCAGCGCTGCGCTAAAGGTCAGTCGAGTAGCCACCAACTCACCCCTCCTGTCAGTGCCAAACCGACACCGGCCATCATCGCCAAATTGGCTTGCGAGACAGCGGCGTCGAGATCAGCCAAATTGGCCTCGCTGGGCTGCCCTTCAAAGGTCGAGAGCGCCGGCGAATAGATGCCGAAATGGCCAAACCCGGCGGCGCCCGCACCCAAACCGATCAACCCGAGCCCAACGTTGCGCGCCAAGACGGCGCGCCGGCCGTTGGCCTGTGCGCGTTTGACCGCCTCGGCAGCCGCGGCGATTTTGGCCGCCTCGGCAGCCTCGAATCCAGCCGGATCAAAATGGCGAAACAAGGCTTCATCGACCATCGCCTTCATGGCTTCAAGCAACTCGCCCTCGCCGTTAAGCTCGCGACTCAAACGCACGGAAACCGTCGCATTTTCCACATCATTTATCTTCAGCGTCAGCAGGTAAACGTCGGCTAGCTTACCCAAACTCGGCACCACCAATAAAGGAACGCCTAAAGCGCCGCCAATCTCAGCGAGGCAACTCTCCTGCTCGCAGCCGAGCGCCGCCTTTTGCGCCTCCATGTCGAGCATCTCGCGAATATCGCCCATGCCCAGCAGGCTTGAAAAACGTTTCGAAGCGGTCAGCCGCTGCATCATCACTTGGTTGAGCATCTTACCCACCCCGGCCGAAACGCCTTCGATGACCTCGAGATCAAGGACAGCAACGCCTGGGCGTGGGTCTTCGGGCTCGGTCGGTTGTTCTGGCACTGGCGGCGGCTCTTCTTTGGCCTCGACCAGCGGTTTTTCAAGCGGCTTTGCAATCACCTTTTTGACGGATTTCTTGCGCCGCCTTCGGCGCTTGCGTTTGCGCTTAGCAGCGACCAGAACCGAGGCTTCGACAAGTCCGCTTTCGGCGATGACTGCAGCGGCAGCGGCATTCAGCGGAGCGATCAGCCCCGCGAAAACCATGACTAAAGTGCAACGAAAGATCATCATCGAAACTACGATGAATCGTCTATGACCGCAGGTCAATGCCCTGGATTCCAACAATTCGTTCAGCGAATCCAGATCTCGCCCGAATAGGGCTGATTAAAATGAGGCGGGTTGCCCGTATGCAATGCCTGGCTCAGGCTACCGACGCTCGGCGCGTCGTCGCCGCCGACCAAGCCAAAGCCCATGACCGCAGCAGGATGGGGGCGGCCCGGATATCCGCAACCTTGAATACCCGTTCGCGAGACGGTGACGATGCCCAAGCGGGCCCGGGCGTAGGGATGGTCAAGATGTATATAGCGGGCGTTAAAGCCTTTATAGACACAGGGGTTGTTCGTGTAAAACCGGGCGGCGGTCAGATGAAAGCCGTCGCTTGGAGCCCAAGCGCGCCAATCGTCGAGACTCAGGGGTTCGGGCGCGGAATAAGCTAGTGAGCCGGCGCTGGCGAAGACGGCCTGCAGACTGCTTTGAGGATCATAACCCAAAACGAGAATGCTGGGTTCGGCCTCCGCAG
>JAPKCE010000268.1 GCA_028823075.1 Myxococcota bacterium | reverse complement strand
CTTGAGCAAGAAACCAACGAGAAGCGCGCGGTTCTCAATGAGAACACGGCTCTCAAGCGTGCCCTGCAACAACTCTTTATCGACTTTTCGAATCATGCCCCACTGACGCAAGGCCATCATCATATCACCGGAACGTTCGACCTCCCGCATGCGTTTGACATAGCCTTGCACCCGCTGGACATCGTGGCGCAAACTCGAAGCTTGCCCTTGTAAACTACGTCGCCGCGAATCACCCAGAACTTTACTCAACTCGCTCTCGGCCTCAGGCATTTCCCCAGCCGCATAATAAGCCATGGCAGTGCGCAAACGAGCGTCGGGGTAGATAAGTGCCAAGGCCTCCTTGCGCTTGCGCGTCGCTGGGTCGCCATCCTGACGCTCTTTTAGAACATCACAGCGCTCAAAGCCCCGCCCGCGCGCCAGGCGCCCTTCGGCTCGGGCAAGCAAGCGAACAAGCCCGTCAGCATGGGAATAAGCCAGGTAGGTGCAAGCCTCACGCTGACAACTCTTCCAGCGTCCGTCACGGCAGGCTCGCTCAGCGCGCTCCTTGTATTGCGCCAACAAAAGATCCTGCGCGCTGCTGCGCTTTTCTTGCGCTTCGGTATGGTGCCGGGTCCCGGCAGGAATGGCTCCAAAGCTATTGAGTGCGCGATCGTAATCACCGGTGTCAAAGGCGACGATTCCCTCTTCAAACTCACGTTGGGCAGCTATCTCTTGCTTGAGATGGTCTCGAAGTTGGCGCGCCTCTTGGTTGAGCGGGTCATCGACCAGTGCCGCCTCGATCACCGGAACGGCCTGCTGCCAGGCGTTGCGCATCTGTAAATTGCGCGCCTGGCTCAAGTTGCGCTCAACCTTGGCCATGCGTGCTTCCCAAGCGCCTCGGCGCGGCGCTTCGGGAGCCTTGAGCAACAACAACAGACCGAATAAAGCGAGCATGACGACCAGGGACTTTTGCGCCAAGTTCCTATCGATTGTCGGCAATGTGAAGGGCAGTTTACGCCCGCCCTTGAGCGGCTTCAGTACTGCCTCTAGCTCACCGAAAACTAAGGCTGCTTCACCGCGTAGTATAAAGTCGTTTTCGATGCGTTGGCCGGCGACAAAGATGCCGTTGGTTCCGCCCGCGTCTTCGATGCGAAGTTGACCATTGGGCAACGGCACGAGCAGCGCGTGTCGACGGCTCACCGACGCATGGTCGAGCGAGATATCGGCGCCTAGACTGCGCCCAACGACCATCGGTGATGCGATGGTATAAGAAGAGGTCTCACCGCTAATTTTGAGAGACCAGGGCCGAACAGCGGCACCTCCCGGCGCCGCCGCAACCGCCGGTAAAGAAGCCTGACTGAGACCTGGAGCGTAGGCCAAAACCGGAGCCGCCACGACCACGCGGCAGTCCCCAAACTGAATTTGATCCCCAACGGAAACCGCTATGGGCGCCGTGCCAATACGCTGACTTTGGACAAAAACGCCGTTCGCCGCGCCCAAGTCTTCGACAGTCAGGCTGCCGCTGGCTCCGCGCGCAAAACGTAAGTGCATACGGCTCATACGCGCATCATCGACCGACACATCGGCCGAGCGCGAACGCCCCAAAACCAACTGGTCCCCTTCAAAGGGAATCTGTCGAGTTTTACCCGCTGGATCGGTTAGTACAAGGACCCACATGCTAGACCCTGGCCTCAATCACCAAAGATAGACATGTCGACCTCGAGGCCGCGATCTTTGAGTTCCTGATAAAATCGGGGCACCAAACCCGTGGGCTGCAAACCGCCTAGGACTGTACCGTCCTTGGTGACCCCCGTCTGTTTGAACACGAAAATATTGGCCAAGGTGATGATGTCCACCTCCATGCCTAGCACTTCGGCGATATGGGTGACGCGCCGTGACCCGTCGGCGAGACGGCTCTGCTGAACGATAATATCAACCGCTGAACTTACCTGCTCACGAATAGCGCGTACCGGCAGATCCATTCCCGACATCAGCACCATCGTCTCCATACGCGAAAGAGCATCGCGCGGCGTGTTGGCGTGTAAGGTGGTCAGCGAGCCGTCGTGGCCTGTATTCATGGCCTGTAACATATCCAGCGTTTCTCCGCCGCGGCACTCACCCACAACAATACGATCAGGGCGCATACGCAGCGAGTTTTTAACTAGGTCTCGGATACTAATGGCACCCTTACCCTCGAGGTTTGCCGGGCGGGATTCGAGCGAAACAACGTGGTCCTGAGGCAACTGTAACTCGGCCGCATCTTCGATTGTGACGATGCGCTCGCTCGTCGGGATGTAGCTCGACAGGATGTTCAGGGTGGTGGTCTTACCCGAGCCCGTACCGCCAGAGATCACCATATTGCGCCGATGAACCACAGCCTGGCGCAGGAATTCAGCCATCTCTTTGCTGAGCGTTCCAAAGCGAATCAGGTCCTCGACGGTCATGCGCTCTTTAGCGAACTTACGGATGGTAATGCTGGGTCCCCTGATCGCCAAAGGCGGGATGATAGCATTCACACGAGAACCATCCGCCAGACGAGCGTCGACCATGGGCGAACTTTGATCGATGCGCCGGCCAAGCGGCGCGACGATGCGCTCGATGGCCTGTAATACGGCGCGGTCCGACGAGAAAATACGGTTTGCACGTTCCAATTTTCCATTGCGTTCGACGTAGATTTGCCGGGGATGGTTGACCATTACCTCGGTGATGCTGTCGTCGGCTAAGAATTCTTCGAGAGGTCCCAGGCCATGAACTTCATCGAGCACGTCGCGAATGATGCGCTCGCGATCTAGACTCTCATCCCATTCGCCCGAGGCATCCATTTGGTCGATGATGGCAACGATGGCGTCGGCGCTGCGCGCACGCAGATCAGCTTCTTCCAAATCCTCCATCTCGAGCGTGCGAAGGTCGAGCACTCGGATCAGTTGGTCATGCAATTCTTGACGCAGACGCGCCTCGAGATCGATGGCCGCCTCGTCGATGGGTTCGGGTGTGGGTCGAGACTCGGCAGGCTTCGGTTTTGCAGCGCTTTTTTTGGGTTTTGGCCGGGATTCAGGCGCCGGAGGGGCAGATGGTGCCGGAGGCACAGCAGCAGCCGACGGCGGTGTCGGTGGTGCGGGTGGTGCAGTTGGTGCCGGAGGAGCTGCGGGTGGTGCGGGCGGTGCGGGCGGTGCGGGCGGTGCCGGAGGAGCTGCGGGGGGTGCGGGGGGCGCGGGAGGTGCCGGAGGCGTTGCAGGGGGTGCAGGCGGAGCTGCGGCAGGAGCAGGAGGCGCAGGAGGTGCCGGAGGAGCTGCGGCCGGAGCAGGAGGCGCTGGAGGTGCCGGAGGAGCCGCGGCAGGTGCAGGAGGCGCAGGAGGTGCCGGAGGAGCTTCGCTCGCCGGTACCGTCGGGCCCGCCGGAGCGCTAGGAACAGGCGGCGGAGGCGGTGCGCCTCCAGCCGAGGTAGCCAGGTCGGCGCCCTCTTCGAGAACCACGACATAATCGCCAACGTGGACTTTGTCTGTTGGCGCGAGCACCTTGGCCCCGGTCAGCTTTTCTCGGTTAACCCAAGTGCCGTTGACGCTGCCCATATCCTCGACCATCACCTGCTCGCCGTCACGAAAAATGCGGCAATGTTTACGGCTAATATTCTTCTTAGGTAGCACAATTTCGTCACGCATTTTCTGCGTCACGCGACCGATAATGATCTCATCGCCCTCAGAGGCGAAAGTCCATTGCGTACCTTGATTGTCTCGAATGACAACGCGGATCATAAGTTCAATCCCAAATGTTAAATCTGACTTCTTTTGCCGAACGGTCATACATACGACGCGCATCGTCAATAATGCGCCGCACTCGATCGCTAGACGGGGTGACGAGCCGCGGCGTTAGTAACACCATCAACTCACTTTTCTTCTCTTTCCATGCACGGCTCTTAAAGAGTTCGCCAAGGATGGGGATATGCCCAAGACCCGGGAACTTACTCACATCTTTTTGCTCATCGTTATTGTAAATCCCACTGAGTGCGATGGTCTCGCCAGAGCTTACCGACACAGCGGTCTCCACACGACGAGTGCG
>JAPKCE010000267.1 GCA_028823075.1 Myxococcota bacterium | reverse complement strand
ATAAAGATGATAACAGCGAGGCCCAGCTCTTTACGAGTTGAGTCACCTGCCTAAAGCCACTTGATCGAACAGCCTTGCACCGGGCGGGTCGCTGGCTCGGCAGGTTCTCCAGCCAGCAACTGTTTGAGGGCTGGAGCTAAGTAATCCTCGGTCCGCTGAGCTGCATTGCGCGGGCTGTCGTCGATGCCGCCATGCCAGGCCAGAGACCAGTCCCCCTCCCCCCGGGTAAAGACAAAAATTTCTGGCGTCACTTGGGCGCCGTAAGCCTTAGCTGCGCTTTGCGTCGGGTCGTGAAGGTAGAGATAGGGTAGCCGCCCAGCCCTCTCTTGCATGCGCTCATAGCTATCTTGGGGGTAATTCCCCGCGTCGTTCGAGCAGATGCCTACCCAAGCGATACTTTCGCTTTTAAAAGCGTCTACAAGACGACTTAGCCGCTCGTCGCTACCCAGGACATAAGGGCAATGATTGCAAGTAAACTGCAACACCAGCAAACTGGCCGACCCAAAGGTTTCAGGGCTTACACGCCGTCCATCGGTGGCAAGAAGATCAAAATAGGGCGCCCGCGAGCCCATGGGTAAACTGCTGCTAAAGTCTTCGCTAATCACGTTTCGTTTCCTCCTCGATCAAGGCATGACGCGAATCGGTGCCTAGGATCAAGAACGACTATTTTGACAGAACACGCTTGAGCGAGGCCTAGTGACCACCGGAGAGAATTTGTGAACGAGGGAGAGGTGTTGCTACAGAGTGGTTTAAGTGTGCGCGCTCACGGGCGGCGCAGCCTAGAATTTAAGCTCGAACATGAGCTGGGTAAAAAGGATCGGCCCTCATTTCGCACGCGGGCTCTGTTCGTCTTTCCGAGCGGTTTAGCGATGAGTGAAGAGCGCCTGTCGCGCAGCCGTTGGTATGCCAATTTACGCGCCTATTTACGCTTGTACCTACCCCCCGCTAGCTTGAGCGAGTTGGCCGAGGTTAAATTGTACTTCAACGCCGAGGATGCTGTGGCCGAGGGGGTGGTGAGTAAACGCCGCGCTGCAAAGAAACTGCGGCGCTTGTTTCGTCTCCATGCCCAGCGTCTGCGCGACGCGAGCGGCTTGGCCTCCGAGAAGGTAATCAGCGAACTGGCCGAGTCGGGACATGAAGCAGCGCTCGCGTCTGCCAACTCCTTTGTGGCCGAGATCGATGCTGCGCGGCTGCCCTTGCGCAACTGCGCCGGCCAGGCTCCCACCGACCCCGATCACAAGCTGGGACGCTTGATCCGTCGCTGCGACGAATGGCTAAGCCTGGAGGTGAGTGGCCAATTGCTCCAGGTGATGCATGCATTGCAAGAGCGCGACCTCATCGTGCCCAAGGCATGCCATGACCTACTCGACACCGAAGAGCGTTGGCGTGAGAGTCAATCCTACCCCAGCCACCTATTCAACCCGCAACGGGACGGCAGCGCCCTTTTGATGTGCACGAGCCAGCTCAAAAAACTGATGGGCACGGCTCTCCACCTCGATCTCAGCGCCCAAGCCCCGAGCAGTGGTATTCAGGACTTAGCTTTCGCCATTGCCGCCTCGGTCGCCATGCTTTGGGCGGTGGGTATGCAGATCATTACTTGGTGGTTCGTCGGCAACCCGGTGAGCCCAGACGCGGCGCCCGAGACCATCTTGACCTTCACGGTGGTGGCGGTCCTCGCCTATGCGCTTAAGGACAAAATAAAAGAAGGCCTGCGCGGCTGGTTTCGGGCGCGCATTCCCGATTGGCTCTTCGACCGAAAACAGGTGGGAAGAGATGACGAGGAAGAGATGGCGACGGCACAGGAATCGACCCGTTTTCTCGGCCTTGATGAGTTGAGCGACAGCGATCGAGCTTGGTTTAAAAGCAGCAGCCCACTGGGTGTTCCCGTCGATGTGATCAGTTATCAGCGCACCACCGTCCTGCACGCCGACCGACTGCGCGAGGCGCAACCGGATATTGCCGGCCTCACCGAGATCGTGCGCTTTGCGCTGCGTCCCTGGCTGACCCATATGGACAACCTCAGCCAACCGTTCTGGCATCGCGACGACAGCGCTCACATCGTCAAAAGAAAAGCTCTGCGCATGTATCCGGTGGTCCTGCTTATCGAACTGAGCCGCCCGAAGGAGACGCTACGCTTTACCTACAAACTGCATGTCTCCCAGCGAGGGCTTGAAGGCGTCGAGCGCGTTTAGGCACTGAGCGCTTTTAACCAACGACGTAGCACTCGACGCATCCAGGCGAGGCGCTCCTGGTTAAGAGAAAAGCTCTGAGCATCGCACCATAGGCCCTGGTTGAGTTCAAGCTGCAAGCCGTTGAGCCCACGCTCGGGCTTGGCGTGATGGCGTAAACTGTAGCCACCGCGAAACACGCGATTTAATAGAACCTCGCGCGATGGCCTGACCAGACCTGCTACCGGCGGGCAGAACTCGTCAGCGAGAGCATGTTGGAACAGGTGTTGAGCCTGCCGAGCGAAGGCAGGCGGGCAAGATAACGGGCGCTGATCAGAGCTTAACTCGCCGCGTTCATCGCCACCGTTTCCGAGAATGGCCAAAGGGCGAAGTTGCCCGGCGTCGGGACTGCGCGCAGGAGCGCTTTGCGCCATCGAATGGCCGTCGATAAACAGGTCTATTCGGCCTTGATCGAGCGCCGAGCCCAGCTCGCGATGATAAGGCTCATGGTAGTCTTGAAGCAACTTCAAACGCTCGGGCTCGTTCGGTGTTTCCCCTCTTTCATAAAGCTCACGCATGTCAAAGTCGACGCTCGGAACTGCCCCCGAGGCATCGAGTTGCTCGGGAGCGCGATTGACGTCGATGAGTAGTCTCGACCAGGGAAATGTCTGGGTCGGCGTTCCTAAACCTTCGAAAACCCTATCCGTATAAGCATCCGACTGGGCGAGCAGGTCGGGGGCCGCTAAATTGGACTGTAGACGGGCTTTGAGTTCGGCCGGAACAGCCCTTCCGGCATGCGGTATAGCGATGAAGATGCGCGCGGTCATAAGGAGCCTTTGGCCGGGCCAGGTGCGTTTTACAAGTCCGCGCAGTTGTCGCCGAATGTGGTGGGGCCTAGCCTTGGAAGTCATCCTGCGCATCGGTGATCTCTGCTGCGCGCTCAAGCCTACGCTGGCTCAAGGCCAAAAGATAATCGGCGAGCGGAGGGTGAGCTTCGAGCAAACCCTTCATGCTGCGCTGGCTCATACGCAAGATCGAGGCGCGCCCGTTGGTCACGCAACGAAAGGGCTCACGATTACCAAAAAGAACTTGAGAATAACCGAACAAGGCACCGGCTGAGACTATCGCGATTTGGCGGAACTCACCGGTCGGGGCGCGGTGCTCAACGCGCACGCGCCCACCGAGTACGCCGAAGACGCCACCCTCATCCGATTCGCCACCGCTAATCAAGATCGCGCCAGCGGCAACCTCACGAACGCTAAAGAGCATCGCCACGCCGCGTCGGTTCGCCTCGGGAATGAGCTGCATGAAGGGGGCATGTGCGATGAGGTTGCGCAGATGGCGCAGGCGATAATTCTTGAGCAAAACCTCGCGCACCTCGGGATATTGGGACCAGACGGCTTCGAGACTGTCGCGGCTCATGCTGTAGGTCGTTACCGTGCCCAAGGCCGTCGCCGTCGCCGTGCGCGGCGAGTCATCAAAAATACTCATTTCCCCAAGCACCGAGCCGGTCCCAAGGCGAGCTAACAACTGGTTCTCAAGATTACCCTGCTGGCGCCTAATTTCGATCCGCCCACTACGAATAAACCAAAGTTTCCCATCGACCTCACCTTGGCGAAATAGCGTTTCTTGAGCTGCGAAGCTATGCTCGCTCATTGTCGATAGGATTTCCGCCTGCTGGGAGTCGGGCAATGAGGCGAACAGGGGCAAAGTGACCGAATTATTGCTGCTGTCAGGCTGCGCAACCTCTGACGACTTCAGAGCACTGGCAAGCAACTCCCCCAGATCGCGCTCAGGCTCGACGGCAGCCACTCCAGAGCTAAGATCTTTTTTGCGAGCACGCACAAATCCTAATTTGGGTGCCAGAGATAAATTAGGGTCTGTTAGATCTTTCCCAAGATC
>JAPKCE010000266.1 GCA_028823075.1 Myxococcota bacterium | reverse complement strand
TGCTGCAACGTCAACGAAATGACTGATTACCTCGTCGTTATTATCGGTTTGATGGACGCGCCGAGGTGTGGGGCTCGGGCCCACGCAAAATGAAGCGTTATCCCCGAGATGACCTTCGCCCCAACAGTAGAGCGCACCGTCTGCCATCAGAGCACAGGTATGGTAGGTGCCGGCAGCCATCTTGATGACTTGGTTGTCGTCGGGCAAACCGAGCACGGGACCAACAACGCTGCCATCGGACAAGCCCGCGCATTGTTCACCGTCCAGATCAGGCCGCCCCAAGGCCATCGTGAGGTCGTCACCCCAACATTTCATCACACCGCTGCGCAGCAAGGCACAGCTATGGCGTGCGCCCGAGACGACGTCGATTACATCGCTGAGGCCGGCCACCTGAGTGGGGAAGTTGATAGGGGACACTGGTGTTTCGCCTATAATTAATGGTGGGACCGCTTGGCCACCCGAATTCTCACCCCAGCAGAAAACATCACCGCCTTGGCTGAGCGCGCAACTATGGTCCTTGCCGACGGCGATCTTTAGCGCGTCGAGCGGTTCTTGTTCACCGTTTGCGATAAGAGGGCCGCCAAGCCTTTCCGTTGATTGCTCGCTGATCCCCATCCCCAACCTACCGCCGCCCGAATTGCCAAAGCACTGGAGTTGGTTGTTGAGGATGACGCAGCCATGCTGACTACCAAGACTCACCTGCTTAAGGGTCGATGATAAATCTCTAAAAATGTTTGTTGGTACACTCCATTCCGTCGAAGCGTCCACCTCGGAGATAGCGTACAGTTGGCCCCAGCACGAAAGGGTGCTGCTGTTGGGCCCGGTGATCTTGCAACTAGCGGTCCCACCCACGGCGAGCGGCTGGTTTGCCGGTCCACTGCAATCTGTTGCGCAACCGTCGCCATCAAAGATGTTACCATCGTCGCAGGCCTCGACGACTTCGCCGTAGGTTTCAACTCGGCGATTGCCGCAGCTGTCGCAGTTCTCCGAGATCGTCGGGTCTAAGGGAGCGCAGTCGGGGCCGTCGAGTTGCCCATCGTTATCGTCGTCGGGATCGCATAGGTCGCCCATGCCGTCCGTGTCGCTGTTCAATTGGTTCGTATTGGCGGTTTCAGGGCAGTTGTCCCATTCGTCGCCAATGCCATCGTCATCAACGTCACTGACTAACTCACATGCCGCGTTGCAGGCGTCGATGTTGATCTGGTTGCCATCGTCGCAGGCCTCGTAGCCCGGGTCTCCCGCAGCCAGATCCGTTCGATGCACGCCATCGCCGCATACGGCCGCCACGCATTCGTTGGTGCAGGCATCACCACCGTCGCCGTTGCCATCGTCACAGAGTTCCCCGTTGTTATCCAGTTGCATGATGCCATCGCCGCAGGTGGGGGGGCGGCAGGCGTTGGTGCATTGATCATCTGCTGGCCCGCGGCCGTCGTCGCAGAGTTCGCCGGGATCAACGACGTTGTTGCCGCAGAGCGGGGTCGCGGCAGCGCCGCCAGGCAGCCAGACCCAGACCCAACTCTCTTCGCTGATCGCAAAGTCGCTGCGCATCTTAAGGCGCCCTCGGCCTGCGGCTTCGAGCGTGAGCGGATACTGTTTGATCCAAGGACCGGCGGCGCCGATGTGTCGATGATCGAAAGCCGCACGGCACGCTGTCTTGTCTTCCTGTTGGCAATGCGCGGCCTTGAGCGTGACCAACTCGATCTGATCATCGGCCGAGCCAAGGTAGCCCGAAGCGCGAAACTGCAGGCGCTCGCCTTCGACTGGTGTGACGCGAAAGGGCCCAAAGAGACCTTGTGTTGCAAAGCGTTCCCTTCGCACTTCCAAAAGGCTCGCAAAGGCCTCGGAGGCGCCCTCTGATAAGCTTGTAATTACGCTTCGAGCAGGGTTCCGGTCGGCCCAGAAAAGCCCATTGCCGCCTTCCATACGGGAAAAGCCGCCTGCGAGAACTCCGCCATGGGGGTCGCCGTCGCTCTCGTCCTGCGGATCTGAGGTCTCGCCGTCTCGACCAGGGCAAAGCTCTTCCATATCGGCGATGCCGTCGCCATCGTCGTCCCAATCGTGCAGATCGCCGATGCCATCGCCGTCCAGATCGGCCCAAGTATGAGGGTCGGTATCATCGACATCTTCGCTACTCGGATGCCCATCGCCGTCGCGGTCATCATCGCCTTCGGGCAGCGGCAGACCCACCAGCACCAGATCTTGGCGACCAGGCTGAACCTGCAGCAGTCGTGCGCTGGTCAGTTTGCCCTGTGACTTCAAGATCAGTTGATGGGGCTCGTCGTAATTCAGCGGCGCGTTGAATCTACCCTCCGGCGAAACCGCCATACGAACCATGGCAATTTCAGCGTCTCCGCTAATCTGAGGAATCGCCCAAACTTCACAACCTTCGGGGATTTGACCGTCGGCTGTTATGACTCGTCCGCCCGTGCTCGCGGTCAGCCGTTCGCCAGGAATTGGGTTGAGTAAAATAATTTCTTCGATCGGAAGCCGCGCATAGGCCTGTGCTTGGAATTCGACTGCGGTCGGTGTGGGCACAAAGCCGGCTCGATTAGCGTGAATCCGAACGGCCCCCTCCGGGATGCCCAAGAGAATGAATGTGCCGTCCAGGCCGGTCAGATCATCGACGCCCGGCAGCCCTTCGGCATAGACGAGGACACCACCGTTATTTTCATCGCCGACCAGATCCACACGACCGATCAACGCGCCGCGCGGGTTCACAATTTTCTTAGCGAAGGTCACTGAGCCGACCGCGGTATCGCTGATGGTTTCGACGAAGCGCCCGATCGGCGGATCCGACTCTAAAGCGATGGGGTCAAAGACCAAGAACTCAAGTCGATTGGCGAGCGCTGAAGCCGGTATCTGCAAAAAGACGAATTCACCGTTGTCGCCGGTATGCGTCACCAGACCTACGCCGACCAACTCAACCCGGGCGCCGCGCAAGGGTAGGGTGGCGATGGTGCCCTCGACGCCCGTTTCGTACTGCCCGCGCAGGTCCAAAAGGCTGATGGCCTTCGTCGGTTCAAGCTCAGGAAGCCGTGGTACACACGACAGGCATAATGCCAGGCAAATTAAGCTAATTTTCATGTCGAACTCTCCCTCGGTGCCGCATCATAACTGCCCGATCAGCGGCCGCCCAGTGTTTCCTCTTTAAATCGGGGTCATTATCTATTTTGCAGAGATCAAGAGACATGCGGACGTTTTTGAAACCCCACACACTGGTGAAGGCGAGGTTGGCTCCCCAGTGGCCCTTCGATGCCGCCTCGGTCGGAACCTCTTTCAGCGCACCAGCCGATATTCATGCGTGCCGCGATTAGGAAGGTTGAAGATCAAATCGAAGTTCTCCGAAGCCGCATGGTCATAAGCCTGCCAATAGTCGTTGCCTTCAACGCTTTGATCGACGCGCGTCCAGACCTCGTCGATACGTTGTTCGAGTCGCCATCCATCGGGGCGAGCGAGTCCAGAGATGGTTACAGGCACATAACCCAGACCGCCACTGAGGGTAAATTGGACCGCCGTAGCCCCATCCGCCGCATCCAAAACAGCCGGCTGAGCCTGACGAAGCTCACCGATCGAAGCCTGGATGAGCAGCCGATTGTCCCGCGCAAGTCGTTGGATCATCGCAGTGCTTTGAAACTGCTCGGCGGGCATCTGAGTGAGGTAATCGCTGGCGCCGTAATAGCTGCTCTTATCCGACGGTGGCACAAGGTATTCGACGGTCGCTGTGATTCGACTTCCAGCCGGGATCACGGTGTTATCAGCTTGGTAGGGTACCCCAAGCTCAAAGCCCATCTGCGACCAACCGCCGTTGAAGGTGCGGATGAGGTTGATATGGGGTGTGGTGATCACCGCGTCGCCGATCTGCGCGCGGTAGGCACGCACGACAAACCCCACATTGGCGAGACGTTCCGGCAGCCGGTCGCCGCTGATTTGGTTATCGTAGAGCATAACCCAGGGGGCGTCGCCAGGAAGCGGGATGCCACGGGCATTGGCATCGGCGTACCCTCGCGCCCGGTGCTCAGTGATGGCGCCATCAAAATGGGTCTGGGCGCCGTCCCCGTAAGCATAGCGAGTA
>JAPKCE010000265.1 GCA_028823075.1 Myxococcota bacterium | reverse complement strand
CGTAGTTGTCGGTCGCTACCATCACCGCAGCACCTACGATCGTTATCTACTTACCTGTGTTTGGTCGTTTTAGTCGCTTTATTACGATACTATTAATAATATATTGCTTATAAGGGTTGAAATGTTCGTTTTGGTCGAATATAGAGATAAAACAGAAAGGGCTTTCGTATGCAAACTGCTAAGATGAGACCTCGCGTAGGAATTAGTTCATGCCTGATGGGTGAGGCGGTCCGCTTCAACGGTGGGCACCAAAAAGACAATTTTGTGGTGGATGTCCTGGCCAAGCATGTGGAGTTGGTTCCTATCTGCCCAGAGGTTGAGGCGGGCATGGGCGTTCCGCGACCCGCCATCCGAATGGTTCGCCAGGAGTCAGGAATTGGTTTGTTCGAATCCGCTACCGGCACCGATCACTCGGAAACGATGAACACGACGCTGACCTCCATCAGCAGCCGTCTCAAAGGCTGCGATTTGGATGGCTTCTTGCTCAAGAGAGCGTCGCCAACCTGTGGTATCAGCGGCGTTAAGATCTACGCCCACAGCGATAAAAAATCGCAGGTTGTCGCGCGTGGTCGCGGGTTCTTCGCCGATCGACTTACTACCGACTTTGAAACGTTAGCGCTGAGTGAGGAGGGCTGGCTTAAAGATGCGATGCTGAGGCAACAATTCCTCCACCGCATCTTTACCAGTCGCCGTCTCAAGGTCCTGCGCGACGCACCGAGTCTTCACGACCTTCAGCGCGAATACGCCGCCCATAAACTGCTCTATATGGCGCATCATCCGGGGGCGCAACGCGACCTCGGCCGTCAGGTGGCAGCGCTGAGCGGATCGCTTACCCGTTCTGATCTTGAAGGGCATATGGCCCAGGCTCAGACGGTTCTAGGGCATCGGCTGACGAGGGGGCGACAAGTCAACGTACTTCATCATATTTTGGGTTATGTTTCGAAGAAACTCAGTTCCGTTTGCCGTAAGCATACGATTGAGTCGATCGAAGCCTACGGCACGGGGCAAACCTCTTTGCTCGTCCCTCTTGCACTGCTCAAGCACCAGGTCCTGGACAAGGGCGCGCACCCCTGGTTATCGCAACAAGTCTACTTTGAGCCTTACCCTTCCAGCCTATGGTAGCGATGACCAAACTCTACAGCGGGATTAATCGCTGGAATGCAACGCCACAGTGGCTAACCGACCAAGCAGCTTGGTGGGTTTGTATCTTAAGTGTTGGCTGGGTCCGCCCCTCGGCGACAAAATGAAGCCGACACTCCCGCATTCACAGACTCGCCAAAGCGACGGCTCTTGGCTGCTCGAGTCCAAAACTTTTCTCGATTACCCCATTGAGGAAGTGTTCCGGTTCTTTCAAGACGCCCACAATCTTCAAGTTCTTACCCCAGAGTTTTTGGGCTTCGAGGTTCTGACGCCTCAGCCGATTGAAATGAAGGCCGGCGTCTTGATCGATTACCGGATTCGTCTGCATGGCATCCCGTTGCGCTGGCGAACGCAGATCATCGATTGGAACCCGCCTTTTAGCTTTGTCGATCAACAGCTCCGAGGCCCGTATCGACAATGGCATCATACGCATGAGTTTGAGTCGCTAGATGGGGGTACGATTTGTACCGACCGCGTTCGTTATCGGGTGTTTGGCGGAGCGATTATCCAACGGCTCTTCGTTCGTTCTGATGTCGATCGAATCTTTCGTTATCGCGCCGAAAAGCTGCTCGATTTGTTTCCACCCAAGGGGTCTGTAAAGACCATTTAGGCGTAACTAGCCTACGACAGGAAAATCTTTGGTTGAATTTGTCGATAAATTGACGTGGGGCGTGGTTGGTGTGGGACGCGCCGGGCGTGCGCGAGCAGAGGCAATTTATGGCGATTCTCGATGTGAACTTGTCGGTGTGAGTCGCGGGCGCTTTAGCGCTGAGTTTGATGTGCCTGAACTCCCGTTGATCGACCTGCTTTGTCAGGCGGACGCGGTGGCGATCTGCTCGCCGACAGCATATCATGGGGACCAAATTCGAGCAGCCCTCGATGCCGGTTGCCAGACCGTGGTCGAGTTCCCCATTACGCACCGGGCTAGTGAGGCAAACGAGTTGTTTGAACTCGCTCAATCCAAAGGCTTGATGCTTCATGTCGCGCATATAGAGTTGCTGCTTGGCTGGCATCAGCGCTTGCGCGAGAGTCTCAACGGTGAACTAAAAATAGTCATGCGAATGACCAAAAGAGGTTCGGGCCTTGAGACTCTAGAGGAACTGTTTGGCGCCTGTGTCGCACGCTTGCATAATATCAGTGATCTGAGCCCCATTATGGCTGTCGGCAAAGCCCATTGGTCACCGGGCTGTCTGGAGTTGGCTCTGATCTTGGAAAGTGGCGATGCGTCATTGACCATTCGTAGCGCGCCAAACCTTTCGAGACAGACCGAATTAGATGTTCAGGATAAGTCCGCAATGTGGACGGTCAGAGGGCGGCGTTTGTACCGCGCTGGAAAAGAGGAGCCGGTCTCCAAGCATCCGCTTTTTGATCAAGATCACCAGCGTGTAATGGCGTGTCTGGGCGAGGAATTAGAGCCCTATGTCACAGTGCGCAGAACGCTTGAGGTCCTCGAGCATGTCGAGACGATTAGGGCATTATTAGAGCAGCCTTCATGAACCCTTTTACGACGGCTAGGCGAAACCCCCACCTCATGGTCTTTCGGGGCTCGATGTGTTTGCTTGTTCTGCTGGCTGCGCTAGCTCCAGTTGAGTCCCAAGCAGCGCCACCCGCAGCACCACCGGCGATCCTTAACGGTACCTGGCAACTTGATGCAAAGCGCTCTGAGTCCCTTAGTCCGATTCTGAAGAAACTCGGTTACGGCTGGTTGGCGCGAAAGGTGATGCAAAATTTGTCGATCAAACAGGTGATCTCGACCCGCGCTGCAGGGGTTGCTGTTCGCGTGATCACGCGCTTTACCAACGACACCATCGTCATGCCCTTCGACAACCGCTGGGCCGAGGGTCGAACACTGGACGGCGGCACGACAAAGCGCCGAAGCCGTTGGCTTAAAGCTAAGCCTGCGCTTTTGACCGAGGACCGTTTTCCTGAAGGTCTTTTGACCACCATCCGCCTGCGCGTCGACTCGAGTACGCTGCACGAGGAACTCACTTTTAGGTCACCAGGAAAGGCTGTCCTAAGCGCCACGCGGGTCTTTCGTCGGCGCTAACAATCAGCCTTTATTCATGAATTCTTTGGCGGTCGCTAAAAACCGTTTTCGGGCTGTTGGATGGTCGACTATGGGAGCAGGGTAGAGGCTGTTTGCTAAGGGCTGAGGGGCTAACCACGGCGTATGAACCAAGCTGTTGGGAAGCTCTCGAATCTCTGGGACCCAGCGCCTGACGTAGAGCCCCTTCGGATCAAATTTCTTACCTTGTAAGATCGGGTTGAAGACCCGGAAGTAAGGTTGAGCGTCGCAGCCACAACCGGCCGACCATTGCCAACCAAAGTTGTTCGCAGCCCAATCACCGTCGGTAAGCCACTTCATATAATGCGCTTCGCCGCGCCGGTAATCGATCAAGAGGTGTTTGGTCAGGAAGCTCGCGGCAATCATTCGGGCTCGATTGTCAATGAACCCGGTAGCGAGCAATTGCCGCGCCGAAGCATCGACAATCGGATAACCCGTGCGGCCTTCAACCCATGCCGTCCAGAGGTCTTCGGCTCCCTTCCAAGGAAACCCTATAAAGGCTTTGCGGAAGGGCTGTTCGAGGAGCCGCGGCTGATTCCAGATCAGGTCGTGGGCAAACTCACGCCAGATCAACTGCCGACGAAAGGAGTCAGTTTGCGCGTCTGCATGGGCAGTCTGTGCTGCATGCCAGACCTGACGCGGTGAGAGCGTCCCAAACTTAAGGTCGGCCCCTAATCGACTGGTACCCTCCTGATCGGGGCGGTTACGGGCTGTTGGGTACGACATGACACGCTGGTCGACAAACAAGCGCATACGCTGGTCGGCATGAGCGGCGCCACCAAGCAGGACGTTTGTTTTGGTCGTTAGGCCGAGGTCGGCCAAGCTAGGAATGCCTTCGCTTTGAGCCTGTATGCTCGCTGGTAGCGG
>JAPKCE010000264.1 GCA_028823075.1 Myxococcota bacterium | reverse complement strand
CAACCCCTGATGTCACCCTTGCCGCCACCTTTGCCCAGCGCGGCGCTAGCGTTCGAATTCGATGACGAGGAGGAAAGCTTGTCCGCTGAGATGGAAGCTTTGGCCGTGCAGGAGGCTTCTGAGGCGACGGGCCTAAGCATTGAGCAGTTGCAGCGCCAGGCTGAGGCCGACATGCGCGCCAGGATCTGGTCTGCGATGGAAGCGGACCTTTTAGGCGAAGTGGGTATTTTGGGCGCAGCCGGTCTTGGCTCTGCTGCCGCGGGTGGTATGCTCCAACTCGGCGTTTTACGACGCCAACCGACACCGAAAGTCGGGCTTTGGGGAGGTTATGGGCTGGAGCTTAGTCTCGGAACTCTTCCTCCTGGTTTGCAAAACCCGGCTGAGTTTGCCGTTCTTGTTGCCCCCTTTAAGCTGTCGACACGGGAGGATCCAAAGCTTGTCGAGCGGGTACGCACCGTGCCCTCGCTGAGTTATGGTCTGCGCGGTTTAGGTCGCTTAGGTTGGGATCTCGGTGATGGTTCGTTACGCCTAACTTTCCAGGCTGGCCTGGGGTGGATGGCCCATCAGATCACCTTGACCCATGAACAGTTTAGGCTCGACGACGACGGCGCAGAGATCCCGGGAAGTCCGATCAAGATTCAAGATTCGGTGCCCTTCGTCTGGCAGGGGCCTGAGCTCAGTTTTGCGACCGGAGTCGCCTACCGACTGCCCGGAACCGCTTGGCGCGTATGGTTGCGTTTGCAAGGTCAGCGTAACTTTCTCGGCTCGGTGGTCTCTTTCGTGACGGCCAGCGGTGAACAAGCAACTCTGGGTTGCGCTCTGGGTATCGCCGGATTATTTTAATGCCCCTAGTCGGCGCCGTTGTTTTACCGCCATGAAGATCGCCAGGAGTCGCAGATTTGTTTCGTTGTCTGAGTATGATTTTTCTAGCCGCCGCCTGCGACGCACCCGACGCTGACTGGGGCGCCGAAAAAAGTGCTTATACCGAGCGCTGCGATGGCGCTGTCTGCGCCGACGGACAGAGCTGCGTCGAGGGGTTTTGCCTTCGCCCTAACGACGCCGATCCGTTCTATGTTCCTCAATTGCGTTGCGGCGACGGGTCGAAGCAACCTTGGGAACCCTGCGATGATGGTAACAATTCAAACGCTGACGCCTGTGTTGTTGGTTGCCAAGCGGCGCGCTGCGGCGACGGCTTTTTACGTCAAAATATGCCCCCGAACGACGCCGCTTATGAAAGCTGCGATGATGCTAATAACGACGACTCCGACGCCTGCCTTAGCGATTGCCGGGAGGCACGCTGCGGCGATGGCGCGCTGCGCACCGACCTACAGCCCGGCGACGTCGGTTATGAACTCTGCGATGACGGTAACCGCTATGATCGCGACGCTTGCATCGCCTGTCAGCCCGCTGTCTGCGGTGATGGTTTTGTCCAAGATGGGGTGGAGCAATGCGATGATGCTAACGCCGAGCCCGATGATGCTTGCTTGAACGACTGCGCCGCGGCGCGTTGCGGTGATGGAGTGTTACGCGCGGACCAAGAGCATGGCTTTCCAGGTTTTGAGGAATGTGACGACGGCAACAGCGAGCCCGACGATGACTGCGGCAACGACTGTTATCACAATCGGCGGTTTAGCGGCGCCGGTGGCAGCGCCCAGGATTTGGGCCATAGTTGTGCGCAGATTAAGTCCACTTTTCCGCGAAGCCTCGATGGGCTTTATTGGATTGATCCCGACGCCGGACGCGCTGTTCTTCCCATGCAGGTTTTCTGCGATATGAGCACCGGTTTAGGCGGCTTTACACGCATGATTTTACTGCAGCCAGAATTAGCGTTGTGGGATGCCTGGAGCGAGGGTTTGCTCGGCCAGAGCGAGGGGCAAGAGCCGTTTGCTTTGCCGCTGGCTTTACTCGGTGTGGATGCGCAAGAATTACAATTTTACATCGCTCGCGACGGTCGGCGAGTAACGCCTGTGATGAGCGGCTTTGCCGCCCTTGCCTGGCGGCCTAACAGCGATAGCGATAGCTTCGACGGGGCTATGAGTTCGGCCCCGCCCGGTGGTGAACAGCAGGTTTGCATGGCGCCCCTGGCGCATGTCTCGGCGCATTGGAACTGGAGCTTTGCCAGCGCCGAAGGCTGCGCCGCGCCGGGCGCATCCGGCGCGGTACTATTCGGAGATGAGAGCGGCGATTTGGTCGAAGCGGCGATGCGTTTCCAAGCACCAGGTGAAGCGCTGTCTTCAAGCTTTAGCAGTCTGACAGTTTGGGCGCGATGATGATTACTCTACTTGCATTGATTACCTTTAGCAGTTTCGAGTTGGATATCGGCGAACTGGAAATTCAGGGTCCGAGCGCGACGGTTCTCTACCAAGGGGTCTATGGCGCGCCGATGAAGGCTCGCCAGGCCGAAATTGTGCGGGGTGAACTCGTCCTTGCTTTGAAGGCTCGTGGTCTCACCCTTCAACTGGCTAAGCGACAGCATATGCTCGCCGATGATCTCGCTCAACAACATGCTCTAGAACTCGAACTCGAACTCGGCCTCGAGACTCAAAGTTTGGCGCGAGCGAAGGGCTTGCTGGCGTATCACCAAGGGAAGCCTAGCGCACTGTGGAAGGATCACGAGCGCGTCTGTCGGCTCTACTTTAGCGCAGCCCATGCTTTTCATCGGAGCGCTAAGCCCCGTCAGCGCGACGCGGCATTGCTGCGTATGAGCGCTTGTCAGGAAGGGCCTTTAAAAGTCCTGCCCTATAGCCAAGAGGCGCTGCTGACGGTTTGGCGAAAACTGCGGGTATCCGGAACTTCGACGCTGACCTTACGCGGAGCCAATGCCGCTAATCGAGTGTATCTCGATGGCGTTTTGTTGGGCAGCCTGCCGCTACAGGTCAGCGACATTGCCGCCGGCCAGCATCAACTCCTCGTCGTCGATGGTAGCGGCGGAACACTTCGCTCATTCCAGCTTAAAGCAGGGCAGAGCTCCTTGCTCGAATTGCCAAGCAGTCGACCTGAATTCGCCGACCTTTTGTTGACGACAAGCGAGCATAGCGTCCTGGTCGCTGAGCTTCGTCGCTCGGGTCAAATTGAGGGCATTATTGTCTTTAATAAGGCGCGAAACGGACTTTTAGGTCTCGTTTATTCGGCTCGTGGGGCAGCGCTAGTCGAGGCTCGCGACGCGAAGAGTTTGGCGACGCTTTTGGCTGCTGCTGCGGCCAAAAGCGTCGCCAAACAAGCACCTCTCCCGGCAATCGGTCTACGCCTTAAAGGGCTCAGTCTCGGCGCTGGTGTTGCGCAGAAAGGTTTTAATGACCTTCGTGCCCGAGGCGCACGCGTCGATTGGCAAGTCTCGGGTCGTTTAACTCAGAACATGGTCGATTATGCAGCCAAGGTTTTGGGTAAATCACCGCAGGCTCTACGCGCTAAACTGCAAGCTGGAAGGCAGCGCGGCGCGTGGGGTTCCGAGTCCGGTTTTTGGCTCAGCCTGCTGGCCTTACGCGCTGATCTTAGCCCAGAAATAGCGCCGGTAGCGGGACTTAGCCTACTGCGTCTGCAACCGGTTTCTGCCCTACAAAATATCTGGCTAACCTTGGGAGTTGAGTTGAGCTTTGGAGGCTTTGCAGCGCAGCCGGCAGGCTCGGGTTGGGACCCTCTTTTGCATCCCGTTGATCCGATCACCGCCAGTGAAGAGGGCTTGAGCGAGCGTATTCGTTTGCGTGGTAGCGGCGCTTTGGCGGCTCGAGGTTTGCTCGGTCTGGCTTGGCATAAGCCGTCGAGCCCGTGGAGTCTTGGGTTGCTCGGACAGTTTGGTTGGCGGCAAATCAACGCCGATTTGTTGCATGAGCAGTTGGCACAAGGTCTTGAATCATCTGCGCAATTGCTGCGAAGGACGGGTGAGTTTACTTGGGATGGCGGTCTGGTCGGTGCTCGCTTACTCGGTTTATACCGTCTCGGGCCTTGGTCGGTGGGCGGCGAGTTCTATTTCGAACAGAGCGAATTCGAGGCGGTGGAACTCGACCTGTTGATCCCGGCTCGGAGTCAGGTTGGCGGCTTGTCGTTGCTTCTCGGGCGTCGCTTTTAGCTGGAGT
>JAPKCE010000263.1 GCA_028823075.1 Myxococcota bacterium | reverse complement strand
AACCGAAGCAAAAACATTGCAGCGCCAAAAGGCGCCGGGCCAACCTAGGACTCACGGGGTTTAGAGCCGACCAGCGGCGCTGCGTTCGTCGGCGTTGTATGAAGCTGGTAGACAGCCTTACCTTCGAGCAGGGTCATCACCGGCCTGCCGCGCAGCTTCCATCCGACGAAGGGTGTGTTGACGCTTCGCGAGCGCCCCTCACTGGGATCGACAACCCATTCGATAGTCGGATCGATGAGCACGAGGTCGGCGCGCATACCGGATTGTAACGAGCCGCGGTCGTCCCAGCCGATCACCGAAGCCGGACCACTGGTAAGAAGTTCGATGGCTCGACGGCGAGAGATCACCCCTTCATCCACCAGCTTTAGAGTCAGGCCAAGACTGGTTTCCAGCCCGGTAACCCCAAAGGAACTACAGGAGAAATCGTGATCCTTTTCGGTGTCCGAATGGGGAGCGTGATCGGTGGCGATGGCTTGGATGCTGCCGTCTGCTAGCCCGGCGCGCAGCGCATCGACGTGGCGTTGAGGGCGCAAGGGCGGGTTCATCTTGGTATGGCTGTGGTATTCGCTTTGAAGGACCGCTAAATCGGTAAGGAAAAGGTGATGTGGGGTCACTTCGCAGCTCACGTTCAAACCCCTGTTGCGCGCCTCGCGCAGCAAACGCAGCCCGGCCTCAGTGCTCACGTGACAGATATGTAAGCGCCCGCCAAAATCATCGAGAATCTCTAAATCCCGAGCGATCATCGCCGACTCGCCGGAGACCGGCATGCCTTCGAGCCCAGCTCGCGTGCTCACCTGTCCTTCATGCATGCAGCCGCCGCCAGTGAGGCCGAAATCTTCCTCGTGCAGCATGAGCGGTCGATTCAGATCGCTGGCGTATTCCAAAGCGCGGCGCAACAAGCCGGCGTCCATTACCGGCATGCCATCGTCGCTAAATGCTACTGCCCCGGCGGCCGCCATTTCGCCCAAATCAGCGAGTCTCTCACCCTGAAGGCCGCGGCTGATCGCACCGCAAACGTGAACATCGCAAAGGCCGATCTCATCGCTGCGCCGACGCAACAAGGAGACCACCTCGCGGCGGTCCACCGCGGGGTCGGTGTTGGGCATGCAGACCACGGTTGTAAAGCCGCCGGCAGCAGCAGCTTGAGAACCGGTCAGCAGGTCCTCTTTATACTCTTGTCCGGGCTCCCTAAAGTGGACATGAATGTCGATGAGGCCAGGCGCTACAATAAGCCCTGAAGCATCGATAATACACGCTGCTTTCGGAGCGTTTCCGGGCTCGTGTAAGGCTACTATCTTAGCGCCGTTCAACTGCACATCCATGGGTCGATCTATTCCCTGAGCCGGGTCGATCACGTGCCCACCAACAATCCATTGGTCTTGCATTGGGTTATCGCTCATTCGCCCGACCCTCCGAGCAGTAAAAAGCCAATAGCCATGCGCAGCGCCACTCCATTTTCAACCTGGTCTAAAATCACTGCCCGACGCCCATCGGCCACCGCCGGGTCGATCTCGACGCCGCGGTTGATCGGCCCAGGATGCATAATGATCGCGTGTTCCGGCAAGCGCGCAGCGCGCTCGGGGTTCATACCAAAGCGGATCGAGTATTCGCGATCTTGGGGAAACAAAGACTGCTTCATGCGCTCGCGCTGAATACGTAACATCATCACCGCGTCTGCCGTCTCGATCAGGTCATCTAGGCAAGGGTGCCAAGTCGCCGGCAGGGCATCAGTAAACCCGGCGGGAATCATGGTTCGAGGTGCCACGCAGATAACTTCGGCACCCAAAGTATTGAGCAGGTGGATGTTGGACCGGGCGACCCGACTGTGAGCGATATCGCCCACGATCACGACTCTTTTACCGTTCAAGTCACCGATATGTTCGCTCAGCGTGAAGGCGTCGAGCAGGGCTTGAGTCGGATGCTCATTTATACCGTCACCCGCATTGACCACCGAACAACTTAGCCGCTCGGCGAGGAACCAAGGCGCCCCACCCGCGCCGTGACGTACGACGATCAGGTCGGGGTTCATAGCATCAAGGGTACGCGCCGTGTCGCCCAAGGTTTCACCCTTGGAAGCCGACGAACCCGAGGCTGAAAAGTTGATGACATCGGCACCCATTCGCTTGCCCGCAAGTTCAAAGCTTACGCGGGTGCGAGTACTGTTTTCGAAGAAGACGTTGATGATGGTACGGCCGCGTAAAGTAGGCAGCTTTTTAACTCGCCGGCGACCGACTAAACGCATCTCGCGCGCAGCAACGAAAAGTTGCTCGACCGCTTCGATGCTGAGGCCATCGCAACTTAGAAGGTGTCTCGGCCAACCGCTGCGGTCCGATCTCAAAGCCGCCTTGGGGTCAATTAAACTCACCGGTTTCATCAGCCGCGATCCTCCACGCGAAGTTGCCTTTTAGGCAGGTCGAGAGCGATGCGTTTGCCAAGGCCCGGATCGCTCAACTCCATGCCCACCACGTCGGGAGCGATGGGTAATTGGCGCCCTGGGCGGCTAACTAGTGTCGCCAGTAAAATTCGCGATGGCCGCCCGAGATCACTTAAGCGACTAAGCGCGGCGCGAATCGTTCGCCCGGTAAAGAACACGTCATCGATAAGGAGCACCTCGCGGTTGTCGATATCATGAGGGATGTCGGTTCCGAGGACGCGAGGGATGCCCGTACGCAAGCCGTGGTCGTCGCGATAAAGAGCGATGTCGAGCAGTCCGAGGTCAACGTTCTTACCGGCGGCGCGCAGATGTAACAATGCGCGTTCAGCCAAGGCATCGCCCCCCGTGCGAATACCGATGATCACAAGGTCATCGGCGACAAGGACCGTAAGATCCGCCAACCAACCGGCGACCAACGCATCGAGAGCTTCGCTTTGGACCAGTATTTGCCCCATGCTCCGCCTCCATGCGCCTTGACTGGACTGTAAACAGTGCCGAGCGCCAGCGGCGCATAGCGGCCGATAAGCAGGTTGACTAGAGCATTAGGCGGAACGCTCAGCGGCTCCATAATTTCCTTTTGCTAACCTAGTGGTGAAGGCGGCGTCTTTCCGCTAGACTGAATCGCATGACCCTGGAGACTGATGCCATGCAGAAGGCCTTATTCGCTCTTCCTTTGATTCTTATTCAGATGTCGTGCAGCGGCTGTTCCGATGATTCATCGGGCAATGCTGACGTGTCAGCCGTCCCGCAATTGACCGATGCGGGCTCGCTCACCCCGGATACCGGGGAGCCTCCTATCGTCGACCCGAACAACGAGATTCTCGGCACCTGGGCTTTTGATGCCTCAGAAGAGAGTCCTGGCGGGGATGGCATCGGGTTTTTCCAGGATGGAGTTGTCGCAGTATACTCGACTGTTGCAGATTGCGGCGTCGCAAACATAGGAACTTTTACCCTCGAAGGCGATCAGCTGACCGTTGTCATGGGTAGTCAAGCCGGCGAAGCGCAAACCGTTGCCTTTAGCGGAGACCGACTTACGATTTCGGGCGAAGGCATGCCGACGCTCATTTTAACTCGCCGCGCCCCTCCCTGCGGTCAGCCCGAAGAAGTTCGCGACCTAACCCAGATGCTCACGTCGACCTGGCGCGTTGAGGGAGCCGGCGAGCGCGGGCATATCCTAGCGCAACGAGGTCAGTATATTGCTAGTCCAAATGTCGCGGAATGCGCCGTTGCAGAAAGCGGAAACTGGGCAGTTGAAGGTAACTCAATACATCTTCGGCTTGGCGAGGTTGAGATCACTTACCAGTTGGCAGTGCAAGACGACGGCAACATTGAGTTGCGCTCCGAAGACGGCAGTGTCGAACGCTGGATTCGCGGCACGGAGAACTGCGAAGAGCGCCCCAATGAGTACAATATTGTGGGGACTTGGACCACCGACAACAGCGAACGACCGGTGATGGCGTTTGGCCTCGATCGAGAGGTTAAGTTCATCAGCGAATTAACTGACTGCACGGTCACCGGCACGCGCCGCTATGTTCTCAGCGCTGTGCCGTCTGCGCTCATTATCATCCCGGAGTCACAGGAGGAAGAAGCGGAAGAATATCGTTTCATCCCCGTCGACGAAGAGAATTTCAAAATCTTTC
>JAPKCE010000262.1 GCA_028823075.1 Myxococcota bacterium | reverse complement strand
TGGGGCTCTTGAGCGCCATACTGTTTTGGTCTGTTATGGAGATTTAGTAATGAAATTTGTTATTTCCGCTCTCAGCCTTCTCGCTCTCTCCGCCTCGGTGGCGCTTGCGGACGACAAGGAAGTAAAAATTAACCCGGACGAACGCGCCCTGCTCACCCTCGCGGCTCCGAGCGCCGTCAAAGTGAAACAAAAAAGCGAAATCAGTTTCGCTATCGCCCCAGAAAAGGGCTGGAAAGTTAGCTTAGAAGCGCCACTTTCAGTCAAACTCAAAGGCGCCGGAAAACTGATCCTTGGCAAACGCAAACTCGGCGTCAAAGACGGGAGCAAAGAGGGCAAAGGCTTCATTCTAAAGACGACCATCGAAGGCGCTTCTTCGGGGACCGATACGGTGACCGCGAGCGCTGTCTACTTCCTCTGCACGGACGACGTCTGCAAACGCTTTACGGCTACCCGTGAACTCGCTGTGAAGGTTAACTAGATATGATGCGCCTGCTACCACCGATGTTTCTTTTGGCGCTCGCTTGCGAGCCGACGTCTCTACCGGGCAGGACGGCTGATGGGGGCGCTAGCGGCGATGGTGGGCAACAGATTTCGGTAGATGTAGGGGCAGGTTTTGACGGCGGCTCAAATGGAGAGCGGCCCGACACGGGTCCGCAGCCTCCCGGATGTGAAGATAACGACGCGGATGGTTACGGTTTAGGTGCCGACTGTCTCGGCGCCGATTGCGATGACAACAACCCTTGGCGTCACCCGGGGATTGTCGAAAATATGCCCTTTTGCGACCCGGCGGTGGACCCCGATTGCAACCCCGCTGACCTTCCATTTTGCGATGGTCTCGATAACAACTGCAACGATGAAATCGACGAAGGCTGCCCTTGCCCGAGTGGCAGCGTCGAGAGTTGCTACCAAGCTGACCGAACCACCTTGGCGCATGGCGACTGCCGCGCCGGACATCGCAGCTGCGTTGCCGGCACTTGGGGCGCTTGCGAAGGGGCCGTCGAGCCAGCCAACGAGCTGTGCAATGGCCGCGACGATAACTGCGACGGCCGCGTCGACGAAAACGTGCTCAACGCCTGCGGTGTTTGTGGTTCCGTGGCGCAAGAACGGTGCAACGGCCAAGACGACAACTGCGACGGCCAGATCGACGAAGGCGTGCTCAACGCCTGCGGCGGCTGCGGCGAACTCCCGGAAGAACTCTGCGGCCCGAACAACCGCGGCGATGGAATCGACAACGACTGCGACCAGGCCGTCGATGAAGGCTGCTTACCTGTCCAGGGTGGCGGCTGCGACGGACGCATGGGGCAACCATGTTACGACGGCGCCGGGCACACTGCGGGGCGCGGACCTTGCCACGGCGGCTTGCGCGACTGCGTCAATGACCAATGGGGTGTTTGCGTCGGTCAAGCTTTACCCGAAGCCCAAGAGATCTGCGGCAACGCCATCGACGACGACTGCAATGGCATGGTCGACGATTCCTGCGGCCCGCCCGCCTGTGTTCCCGAAGCCGAAATCTGTGGCGACGCCATCGACAACGATTGCGACGGTGAAGTCGACGACGGTTGCCCTGGACACGGCTGTGTTCCGGCTAACGAACTCTGCGATGGTATCGATAACGACTGCGATGGCATCATCGATAACGGTGTTGCCAATGCCTGCGGCCTTTGCGGCGACGTGCCCGCAGAAGTCTGCGGCGATGGCATTGATAACAACTGCAACGGTGCGGCCGACGAGGGCTGCGCTTGTAACCCTCAAATCGCCTGCGATGATGAACCCGGCAGCCCCTTGGGTTGTCGCGTTTGTTATACTGGAGCGCAGGCGACTCAAGACGTTGGGCAATGCCTCGGTGGAATGCAGCGTTGCGGTGAGCAATGGCTCGACGAATGCATCGGGCAAGTCCTACCGGCCCAAGAAGTCTGCGACGGGCTCGACAACAACTGCGATGGGAACATCGACGAGCATGTGCTCAATCGCTGCGCCGCCTGCGGGCCCGAGCCGGTTGAGATCTGTGACGGCGTGGACAACGACTGCGACGGCGACACCGACGAGGGCGTTTTAAATGCTTGCGGGCAATGCGGAGCGCTGCCGGACGAGATCTGCGACGGCATCGACAACGACTGTGATGGCATCACCGACGAGGGCGTGCTCAACGCCTGCGGGCAATGCGGCGAAACCCCTGCCGAAGTCTGCGACGGGCTCGACAACAACTGCAACGGGCTGACCGATGAGGGCGTGGTTAACGCGTGTGGCCTTTGTGACCTGCCTTGCTACGAAGAGCCCTGGCAAGGTGAGAACGCCTGGAATGCCGGTGATCAAGAGGGCACAGAGGTCGACCCAGCCAACGGCGTAACCCTCGGCCAAAGCTCCTGGGCACTGCCCTTCATTTGGGTGGCCAACTCGGGCGAGAACACAGTCTCTAAACTGAACACCAGCAACGGCCATGAACTCGGGCGCTACCGCATGCCGAACGGCAGCAGCAGCCCAAGCCGTACGGCGGTGGATTTAGATGGCAACGTCTGGGTCGGTAACCGTACCGGAGGTACCTTGGTCAAAGTTGCCGTCGCCGAAGCCGACTGCATTGACGGCAACAACAACGGGCAGATCGATACGAGCCGAGATGGCAACAACAATAACCGAATCGACGGCAACGAATTAATGGCCGCTGGCACCGATGAATGCATCGTCTTGGTGGTCAATTTACCGGGCTCTGTCGTTCGTGCCGTAGCCATTGACGCCGAGAATAATGTCTGGGCGGGCATGTGGACCAGCCAGGTGTACCACGTTGTTAATGCTGACACCGGGGCCGTTCTCGCCACGGTGCCTGCCGGTGGTAGCCCCTACGGAGCGATCATCGATGGAAACAACCTTTGGTCGTCAAACCGAGGTAACGACACGCTGTCGCGCATTGATGTTGCGGCAAGGCAGCGCACCGGCACCTGGGCCGTCCCCGGAGGCAACTTGTACGGTATTGGTGTGGACCCCGAAGGCGATGTCTGGATAGGACAGTACAGTGCCGGCACGGTCGCACAATTCAACCCGCAAACGCAGACCTTCCAGCGTATTACACTTTCCGGCTATCCGCGCGGCATCGCTATTACCGGCGCCGGCGAGGTCTTTGTCGGCCTCTACAGCGCCAACCGAATCGGTAAACTCAACAGCCAAACAGGCCAAGTAATCGGTCAGTATGATGTCGGCCAAACCGGTGTCATCGGCGTCGCTCTGGATGATCAGGGCTTCGTTTGGGGGGTCAACTACAGTTCCCAAACCGCGACAAAAATGCGCCAAAACGGGCAAGTTGTCAGCCACCACCCTGTCGGTGCCAGCCCTTATACTTACTCGGATATGACGGGTCAGGCCTTACGCACCTTTACGGTTCGCAACGGCACTTGGACTCGGCGTTTTGATACGGGGCGTGAAGCCGGCGACGCTGTCTTTCATCATGCCAACTGGGCCGGTGACATACCGCAAGGGACAACCATTCGCCTGCGCTTCCGTAGCGGGCTGACCCCAGCGGCAACCGACGGCGCAGCATTTGGCGCCTGGACCGAACTCAACCCGGCGCCGGTTGTGGTGCCGATGGGTCGCTACCTCGACGTTCAGGTCGGCTTGCAATCCAACGGCCGCGACGCTCGCCCCTTCTTCCGGGACGTAACGATTCACTGGTCTCGGCTGTAGGTTTTAGCCTTACTTTACCGGCTTGCCTCGGCCGATCAGCAGCCTTTTCATGACCACTGGTGTCTTGGGCGTGTTGCGTGCTGCGGTCGGTACTTTAGCGATTTTAGCTTGCACATCGATGCCTGAAACCACTTTGCCGAAGACGGTGTGACGACCATCAAGGTGCGACGTCGACTTCTCGGTGATGAAGAACTGGCTGCCGTTGGTCGAGGGACCACTGTTGGCCATGGACAAAATACCGGGGCCTTCATGCTTGAGCTCGGCAACGAACTCGTCGCCGAAGGTATAGCCCGGCCCGCCCATTCCGGTGCCTTGCGGGCAACCGCCTTGGATCATGAAATTCGGGATGACCCGATGGAAGATCAGGCCGTCGTAATACGGGCGTTTGACCGTGCGCTTATCGCTTGGA
>JAPKCE010000261.1 GCA_028823075.1 Myxococcota bacterium | reverse complement strand
CCACACACCCGTAAGTGTCAGCGGCATCACCGACGCGAGTGCGATCGCTCTTGGCCCATCCCACACTTGCGCGCTGCTCGATTCGGGCGCGGTGCGCTGTTGGGGTTATAATGAGTATGGCCAACTCGGCGACGGCAGCACTGCGGATCGCCACACACCCGTACCTGTCATCGGCATCACCGACGCGAGTGCGCTCGCTCTTGGCGACGCCTACACTTGCGCGCTGCTCGATTCGGGCGCGGTGCGCTGTTGGGGTAATAATAGCGGGGGCAAACTCGGCGACGGCAGCACTACGGATCGCCACACACCCGTACCTGTCATCGGCATGAACGACGCGAGTGCGATCGCTGTTGGCTACGATCACACTTGCGCTGCGCTGCGCTATTCGAGCGCGGTGCGCTGTTTGGGTAATAATGATTTCGGCCAACTCGGCGACGGCAGCACTATAATGCGCCAGACTCCGGTCGAAGTATTGGTGTCGCCCTAAAAATATAAACTCGCCTTTTACGGCATCTCCGCACACCAAAAGTAAGGGTGGCACCGCCTGAAATCCTTACAGTTGTCGGTCTAACAGTACAATTTCGCTGTTGCTTTAGCGGTAATTCGCGGCTGCCACGATAGCACAGCCGCCTTCAAGGCCTGGTGTATCTCAGGCACTAAACGTCGACCTGAGCAATGCGACAACGCCAACCGAAACGACAACCATGACTGCGATAATGCCTGCCGGGTAACGGTTACTGGCTTGTCAACGGGCTGTGACTCGAATTGTATCCGTCGCTCAGGAATCTCCTTTTGCATGGGCGATAATCGTGTCGGCGCAGTAGGGGAGGGTACCCGACGTTTTAATCCACGGCATCCAGTTAGAAGAGCGGGAGTTCGGTGGGGGTGACAACCCAGCCGTTCTCAATTGAGACCCCATGAGTGGGTGGAGCGAGTTGGCTTTGCCCGTTGTAACCCCAGCAATAGACATGGCCGTCTTCAGTAACGGCGCAGACCTGATTTGAACGGCCGTCGATTTGGCGCACGGGCGGCAACCCCTCCACCGCGGTCGGTTGGCGATTATTTAAGTCGGACCCGTTGCCCAGAACCCCGTAATCTCCATCACCCCAGCACGCCACTTCGCCGCTCTCAAGCAGGGCGCAATTCCAACAGGTGTCACCGACGAACTTGGTCGGCAGCCCAGATAAGCCTTCGATCGGTTGACGTGCTTCGTTATATGGGTCGCCCGCTGTTTCCACGACGCCAAGGGCACCGCCGCAACTCATACCCCAGCAGATGCTACGGCCATCGGTGGTCACGGCACAGGTTCGTTCCGATTGGGCACTGACCAGCGTAGTGGGCCCGAGCTCCTCGATCATTTGGGGTTCGCCAACCCATTTCGGATGAGCCGGATCAGGCGCACCGGATTGACCCCGTTTGTTGCCGCCCCAACACCAGACCATCGATTGACGGTCGCGCGCACAGCGGTGCATTGTTAAGCTCAGTTCGGCGGTGTCGCTGCTTGACCACTGGGACGGAAGATCGGATGAGGTCACGGAAATCACCGGTCCCAAGACTCGTACAGGCTCAGGCTCGTTATTGGGTTCGAGTGTGCCATTGCCCAGTTGCCCAGACGTATTCCCACCCCAACAACTCAAGGTTCCCTGATCATCAATACCGCATAGACTCTTGGCACCTGCATCGAGCGTTTGCCAACGTGGCATGCCGGAATTGATCACTGAATAACGCCTGAGAGGATTGTCCGAGCCCCCCTCAAGCACTCCCCAGCACACGGCTGTCTGATCTGATTTAAGTGCGCAACTCATTAAAGGTCCGCTGGTGAGTTGTTGCGCATTTTGCAAACCATAAACCAGGGAGGGCGGCGCCTCTCTTGGTAATCCCACGCGACTTCCGCGCTGATTAGCGCTATCGTCGCCCCAACAGCGGACGCTCCCACCGGATAGGCGTGCGCAGGTATGGAACCCGCCGACCGCTACCTCCTGGGCTCGCCCAAGATTTGGAACGCGGTGTGGGGTCTTAATAACGATCTCTGCGCCTATGCCCAAGCCCAGACCTAAGCTCCCCCAACAGCTGATACGTCGCTTATCGCTAACCGCACAACGGCGGCCTGGTGTCGCAGTAGCAGATAGGAGGTTGGTATAACCACCTGGGCTTATCTGGGGCATAAATGGACCAAAAAATGAGGGCTCTTGAGGGTCACGTCGGTAAAAGCGACGGTGCCAAACATCAGCGATATACAGTTCGTCTGAGGCGAGGCGGACGATCAACGTGTCCCCGGAACCCCAAATCGACCGAGCAGCAGGGACGTCGAGCATGGGCGCTGGGCTTGGTGTCAGTTCAACAAACCTGCCAAACGATAAACCCCAACAAAGCAGCGCCCCCTCGGTATTGATCGCACATGTGCGCATGCTCAAGGCGGCGATAGCGACAATATTTTCAAGCCCAATAAAGGTGGGGGCTGGCACGTTATCGCCCACCATCCCCAGTTGGCCCCCTCTGTTGCCGCCGAAACAGTACATACGCCCGCTACGCCCCAGGGTGCATGCATGATCATCGCCGCTGTCGATAACCTGCATGGGTTCAGCGTGCACAATCATGCTTTCCCTAGCCGGCGTAACAAGAAACAATTGGCCTTCGGAATCGAGCGCATAGACGCGTTGAGCGTCGCCGGAGGTAAAGCTTGCAACGTCAATCCATGACCGCTGCCCGCCAAAGCGAACGGGGCTCAGGCCGACATTCTCGCCCCAGCACCACACGCTGTGGTCATCGCGCAGGGCACAACTGGTGTCGTTGTCGATAAAGAGCCGCTGCACGCCGTCAAGCTGCGGCACTATGGTCGGCGAGGAGCGACTGTCGTACGAGCCGTTGCCGAGCTGCCCGTTGTCGTTGCTCCCCCAGCATTTGACTCGCCCAAGTTCCGTCCGTGCACAGTTGTGTGAGGTTCCACTAGCCACCTCAACAACGCCCAACCCACAGGTGTTTGAGCAGTCGTCGTCGTCGGTTTCATTGCCATCATCACAATGCTCAACGCCTTCGAGCACCCAGCCATCGCCGCAGCGCGCCGCCAGGCAATCGTTGGTGCAACGGTCGTGGTCTTCGTCGTTGCCGTCGTCACAGTCCTCGTGATTCGCGCTGCCAGGACTCGAATCCCTGCGCGCTATGCCATCGCCGCAGCGCGCCCAGACACAGTCTGCCGTGCAGGCGTCGAAATCGAGATGGTTCCCGTCATCGCAGGCCTCGCCGGCATTATGCTGTGCGAGGCCATCACCGCAGTAGGTCACGCGACAGCCGTCACAGCGGTCGTTGGGTTCATCGTTGCCGTCGTCGCATTCTTCGGTTGCTTTCGCCTGCACGACGCCGTCGCCGCAGCGCGCCACAGTGGAGCGCAAACAGAGCCCGTCGTCGCAAAAGAAGCGCGCAGGACAAGCAGGGTTCTCCACCGAGCAAGTCGCCACCACCGCATCGATCGGAGCGATCAGATCAGCGCAGCTCGCCGTTAAGGCCAGAATCCAAGGTAAACCCAGGGTGAGCAGCAGCAGGCCGTCAATTCGAAAGCGGCGTTTAGCCGGCTTTGGCGAATGCCGGCGATCGAGTTGAACCTCTGCGCAGCGCTTTGTTGGGCCGAGTTGTGCGTTCAAGTTAGCAGCGCAAGATAGTGAGGCATTCGGTTGGCTCCGTGTCTTAGTGGGGTTGAGATACCCAAGTGCTATAATTGAAAAAACGGGATCAGGATAACTTGACGCAACAGAAATTTGGGCTGTTTGTTGGATATATCATCGCAAGCCGGTTCGAATAGCGCCCATCGATTTGAGCAGCATGAGGCCCGACAGCGACATGGCGCCGCTGAAAAAGAAGAGGTGTGTTTGTAGGTGTTATCGGCGAAGGTCACGACCCCATGAACTGGCTAGGAGTTCGAGATGATTCGCAAATGCGTGATGTGCAAACAAGCTAACGAAATCCCTGCAAACCGCTTGATGGATTCAGCAAAATGTGGCGGCTGCGGTGCTCCATTGGCGCCGCCTTTTGAACCTTTGGCTGCCGATAATGAGAGTTTTGATACAACGCTTGAAAGCACTAAACTACCTGTCCTAGTG
>JAPKCE010000260.1 GCA_028823075.1 Myxococcota bacterium | reverse complement strand
CAAAGCTCAGCTTCCATCAAACTAAGATAAAACTAGCCGCATGTGTTGGGGCTATGAACCTGCCTCATCGACAGGCTTTAAGAGTTGAAAAGCAAGGGCGTTGGCAATATTTTTATGGCAACGGAAAGCTGCAAAGCCAAGGGGCTTACACGAAGGGGTTTAAGCAGGGCGAATGGTTAGAATTCCACCAAAACGGCTCAAAATTCAACACCGCCAAATTCGATGGAGGTCTTGAAAGCGGTCCCTATCAGGCATGGCATAGCAACGGACAAAAAGCGGCGCTCGGCTCCTTTAAGTCGGGGGTTCGCAAAGGAGACTGGAGCTTCTACGACCAAGACGGGTTGGCGGTCAGTAAGGGCAGCTTTAAGCGTAACAAACGCCACGGGCGATGGTTCCTCTTTAACGACAAAGGCCAACTCGAGAGCAAAGGTTCATACAAAGACGGGCGCTTTGTCCGCCGCTGGCTCCACTATGATTCCAAGGGCAGAAAAAAAGGGCGTTGTGATTGGACTCGTCAGGGTGCGCGCGATCACCGGGTCTGCAAACGCAACAACAATAGTTTGATTCTCCGCGGGGCCAGCGAGGCTGGCCTGGCCCAAGGACCCTGGGTACATTATCATCGCAACAGCGAAAAACGCATGGCGGGTGATATGAAAAACGGCGAGCGTCACGGCGTTTGGCGCTTCTGGCATGAAAGCGGTGATAAGCGCGCTAAAGGCAGTTATAAATTGGGTCAGAAAATAGGTTCTTGGCATTGTTGGGACGATAGCGGTCAACGCGAATCTTGCCCGGCACACTAAAGACAAGGCTACTTTCTGCCTCCTTCTCATTGCTACCTGGCCAACAATTCTAGCTCGGTTCACGCCCAGCGACTTGACCTTTAACCAGGCCTCAATAACTCCTGCGCGGGAAGCGAGGCTTTGGCTTGTCCGAAAAGAAACGCAAAGTACGACTCGAGGCCGCCGCAAAGCTGGCGCAAAAGGGTCAGCTTGAAAAGTCGATTGAAGCCTACAAAGCGCTGCGCGACGAAGAACCGTCCGATATGCGAACCCAGCATAAACTAGCCGAAGTCTTAGCCCGGGACGGTCAACAAGAAGAGGCCCTGGAAGTGCATATGACGGTGGCCGAACAGCATACGCGGCAAGGGTTCTTTGCGCGCTCCGTGGCTGTCTATAAACAGGCGCAAAGACTCGACCCCAACAACGTCACCGTGCATACTCGCCTGGCCGATCTGCATCTCAAAATGGAGCTCAAAGCGGAGGCTGTCGCCAGTTTGACCGCGGCGGTACGTATTTTACAAAAGACCTCTCGGAACGACGAAGCTTTGCTGCTGCTCGAGCGCCTGGTGCAGGTTGCACCCGACAACGTCTCGGCGCGCTTGCGACACGGCGATGCGCTACTTAAAGCGGGGCGTCGCGACCAGGCGGTCACCTCGATCCGAGCCGCCGCAAAAACATTAAAAGAGCATGGTCGCCTGGCAGAGTTTGTTAAAGTCGCCGAGCGCCTCATCAAACTGCGCCCAGGTGATGCCCATATGATACGCGCCGCGGCCGAAGCGCATATCGCCCAAGGCAATCCCAAAGCGGCGCTAGCGCGCATTCAGACCGTCTTTAAGAAGGAGCCGCGTAACCCCGAGACCTTGGCCCTGATGGCGGACGCTTTTCTCGGCCTGAAACAGCCCAAAAAAGCGGCTCGGGTAATGCGCGAGCGCGCCCTTGTTTTCGAACAAAGCGAACGCCTCGACGAGGCAAAGGAGATCTTTCAAAAGGTCCTCGAATTATCGCCTGGCGACCAAGAGGCGATCCGATTTTTGCGCCTAGGCCCAGCCCAAACCGGTGAATCACCGAGCTTTCGGCAAGCCCCAGAACCTCTTCAACCGGTCACATCCGAAGCCACGGGCATGTTTAACCGCCGCGAATCGACACAGGTCAATCGCCTGGTCGCCGAAGCGGATAGCTTTTCGCAACTTGGGCTGGCTATGCGCGCTCGTGACTGCCTGATTCGCGCCGTGCAGATGCGCGGTGAAGACCTGACGATGCGCGAAAAGCTGCTCGAGACCTATTTGAAACTCGATGATAAATCTGGGGCGGTGCGACAACTTCTCTCGCTCATCGATGAGGCAGCTGCTCAGGGAAACACGGACTTAGAGGCAGGGTTTCGCAAGCGCCTGCAACAACTCGGCGAGACGGTAGTGCGCGACAGTGGTAGCAAAGACGCATGGCAAGGGGACGATCTCGACAGCCTCCTCGCAGCGGCGACCGCCGAACTTGAGCAGGGTGAACTTGACGTGTCGATGACCATCGATCCGATCCGCCAAATTCTTGCCGATGTTGAACTGGCGGCTCGCCAAGGCGACAGCAAAAAGGCCATACAAATGCTGAGCGATGGGCTTGATATCTTTCCCAACCACGCCGAATTAAGCGTTCGCCTCGAGAGGCTTAAGGCAAAACAGGCGGCTCGCAGCGAAGGCCCACGCGTCCCCGACCTACCGGGCGGAATTCCGGGGCATTACAGTATTATTCGCGAGATGATCAACGAGGGCGATGCGCAGCAGGCCATCGATGCGCTGCGCGACTGGGTGGAAAAATCGGTCCCAGGCCAAGCGACGGCACATTACCTGGCCGGAATCGCCCTCCAAGACCTGGACAAAACACCGCGGGGTATTAGCTTCTTAAAACGCGCTTTGCATGGCGAAGACTTACCGGAAGGCCTGAGAATTTTCGTCCATTACGAACTCGCCTGCGCCTACCAGAGTCTGGAAGATACCGATGAGGCATCATACTACCTAAAACGCGTCGTGCGCAGCGACCCGGGCTTTCTTGATGCCAAGGGGAGGTTGGACCACATAAGCAACACGCCGCAGCTCGCTTGACCAAAGCGTCTTGGCGATGAATGAGGCGGCTGTCTTTGAGGGCAAACGTGATAAATCCTAAAAATGCGGAACTAACTCAGTTGGTAGAGTGCCAGCTTCCCAAGCTGGATGTCGCGGGTTCGAGTCCCGTGTTCCGCTCCATAGGTTTTTGGACCAGGCGAATCGCTTGGTCCTTCCTATTTTTCTCCCTCTCGGGCTGCATCCCCGAGAGCGAAGAGGTGGCTTTTGACCAGGTGCCGAGCCAGGGCGTTTTAAGCGTTTTATCTCAAGGAACCAAGGGCCTTAAAAGGCTGGACCCGCGCAATGGCTGGTGGCCGAGCGCCGCGTTTTCCGATGATGGCGTCCTTCACGTTGGCTGGTGCAACGGCACCACAGGTTATGTCTGGTACGCGCGCCAAGGTCTCGACGGGCATTGGACCAAAGAGGCCATCGACACCTCCTCCGGCGCCGGGCGTTACGTCACCATGACCCTGGGCAACGACGGCCGGCCGATCTTTGCTTACCAGGTCCAAGAAGGTGGCTTGTATCGCTTGTTGCGCCAGACCCCAACCGGCTGGAAGCAATCGTTGATTTCGAAGAACGACGGCGACGGCCGTGGGGCGCGACTCATCCAGAGCAAAGACGGACGCTTACATCTTATTTACTACGGTGCCGGTATCGGGTTTTTCTACAGCCACACCGATTCGAAGGGTGCTTGGCAACATGAGTTAATCTCCAAAAACACCCAAGGGGCGCATACCATTCGCCCCGACATCTTTGTACATGACGATGGTCGCGTAACGGTTATGTTCGCCGATGCGCGCATGGTTAAAACGGGTCTTCAGCGCGCTGAGCGAAACCGAAAAGGAAAATGGAGTATCAGCAGCATCGACCGCCTGCACAGCCCCGGGCGCTCGGTGGTCTTTGTTGGGCAAGGCAAAGACCCTAGCGATTCGTGGGTGTATACGGTCAACGGACGCGCCTGGATCAAGCTTGGTGCTAAGGGCAAAGACACGCGCTGGATCGCGCGTCACGCCTCGCTGGTACGCGCCAAATACGACAACGACGGTCATCTGGTAATTCTTACCAGCGGCACCGCCCGGGCGCTAACCAAGCTCACACGGCACGCTTACCTAATCCGCTTCGACGCCAGGCATAATAAGCTGCGCCATTTCAAAATCGGCGACGCCAACGTGGTGCATGCGGATTTAGCCTTGAGCAAAAAGGGGCGGATCGTCTCGGTGTTTACAGACGAAACCGAT
>JAPKCE010000259.1 GCA_028823075.1 Myxococcota bacterium | reverse complement strand
GCCTAAGTCGCGGATCATCGGGCCCACAATATCGCCATCTTGAAGCGCCATTGAGGTGCCTACCGAGATGCCTTCTTGGCCCTCGCCGCGGTACAAACCGCCAACGACCTTACCTTGGCGATAAAGCGTACCCATGCGCGCCTCGACTTTGCGCGTCACCAGCATCCATTCAAAGAGCTTTAAGCGCGTCGCTTTAGCCACTGGAGAACCCAGTTCACATAATTTAGGAGCGCGTCGGTCGCCGGTCCCAGGGAATAATTTTTCGTGTGCTTTTACCATCTTAGATATGAATCGCATGGCCCATGAGCTGGTGCAGGCTTTCCTGCACAGTTTCGCTCAGGGTGGGGTGGGCATGCATGATCGATCCGTACCATTCGCTGGTCGCCTCGGCGCCCAAAGCGACGCAGGCTTCGGCGATGGCTTCGGTGGCTCGTGGTCCACAGATATGCACGCCGAGGATCTCATCGTATTCTTCGGCGGCTACGATTTTCACAAAGCCCGAGGTGGCGCCGATGATTTTTGCTTTGCCGATAGCTGAGAATGGGAATTTCGAAGTTTTCACTGTATATCCAGCCTCTTTGGCCGCTGCCTCGGTCATGCCAACGCTAGCGACTTCGGGGCGACAAAAGGTGCAACTTGGTACGCGGTCGTAGGCTACGGCGATGGGGTTCTTACCGGCGATGCGCTCGGCGACCATGATCCCTTCGGCGCTGGCGACGTGGGCGAGAGCCGGTGTGGGGACAATATCACCGATGGCGTAGACGCCGGCTGCGCCGGTTTCACAGGAGTTGTTAACGGCGATGAAGCCGCGATCGTTAGCTGCCAAGCCGACGCTAGCCAACCCTAAGTCGCCCGTTACCGGTGCGCGCCCTGCGGCGACCAAAACCATATCGAAAACTAGCGACTCCTTGCTGCCGTCTTTGAGCTTTTCTATTTCAACTGACACGGTTTTTTCGCTGGCCTTAGCCTTCGCTACCTTATGCGACGTCTTGATCTTTATTTTGCGCTTTTTAAACTCTTTCGCCAGTTCTTTGGAGCAATCGGCGTCTTCGATGGGCACCAAGCGATCGGCGTATTCAACGATCATCACTTCTGAGCCGTAATCGCTGTAGGCCGAAGCGAATTCAACGCCGACAGCGCCGGCGCCGATAACGAGCAAGCGCTTGGGCACAAAGTCCAGTTCGAGCATTTCGTCGCTGGAGATGATGCGTTTGCCATCAAACTCTAGCCCCGGAAGGCCGCGCACCGTGGAGCCGGTCGCCAGGACGACGCTGGTGGCTCCGATAACCTGCTCGCCGCTTTCTCCGCTGACCGAGACTTTACCGGGGCCTTTAAGCCTTCCATGTCCAGAATGCACATCGATTTTATTTTTCTTCATCAGGTAGGCGATCCCGCCCGTGAGTTCGTCGACGATGCGTGATCGATAAGCCTGCAGGCCCGTCATATCCATGCTTGCATTGCTAACGGAGACACCGATCTTGGCGCCGTTTTGCGCTTCGTGCAGCACCTCAGCGGCGTGTAGTAATGCCTTGGCCGGGATGCATCCGCGATTGAGGCAGGTGCCGCCTAAGCTCGCATCCTTTTCAACGATCGCCGTCCTGAGCCCAAGTTGGCTGGCGCGAATCGCTGCGACGTAGCCGCCAGGCCCGGAACCGATCACCACAACATCGTATTTTTCCAATTGGTCCTCCCAATGAGGTTTGACGAAGCAAACCCTCGGTTGGGCGGCACCATAGGTGCGCAAAGGGATCAAAATCTAGTGATTAAGGAGCAGCTGTTTTACTCGATGCAGTGATGTTGCAGTTGCAGCCCCAAAAGACGCGGCGACAACTCGCGGCTTTCGCTGATAAAATGAACCTCAAGCATGGCGTGAGCATGCTCGGCAACTTCGCCCACATCGGCCGGGAATTCATCGCTGCCCGAATCTTGACGCCAAGGACCGTAAGTGATTGCATCGTTGCTCATCAGCCGGTCTGCGGCGTCTGCGATGGATAGGCGCACTTCAAGCGAAGTCCCTTCAGGGGTTTCTCCGTCGAGATCAATGCCGCCCCAGGCAGTCCCATACTTGCATCCGCTTTGGTAGGCGATGCGGTAGATACCGACGGGCGCTGCAAAGGTACGCAAGGCCTGGCCGGTCATATCCGAATAGGTATAAGGTGCCCGGCCAACCGGATAATGCCCGACGATCACACCGTCGTCGGTCATCTTGGTGGCTTTTTGGCTGTTGCGAGCGACCGTCCAGATCATGTTTTCATCGTCGAGCGCTATGCCGATGACGCCGTTTTGCCCGACGTCGAAAACACCGAGAACCGAGCCGTCTGCGGCATCAAATTTATACACTTTGTTGGTGCCATCGACGGCCACAAAGACCTCACCCTCGGCGTTTGCAGCAACCCCACGAGAATTACCGCCGCCCACGGAATAGCGGCTCCAGGTTTCGTTGCCCGGGTCAAAGCGTAACACGTCATGACAACTGTAATTACCCATCCACACATGCCCGTAGCGATCGACGGCAATACCGTACAAACTCGCACAGCCCGGCACATTCCACAGGCCGGTGCGTTCCCGCGTCGTGACATCGATGCGCGCCAGGGTGCCGCCACCACGGTTGGAACTGTACATCGTCTTGCCGTACATTGCCGCACCGTAAGGGTTTCCGCCGGCGTCAACTCGCTCCAGGACTTCGCCCGTGTCACCATCAATCAACGTGTAATTTCTTTGGTCCCAACTGCCGGCCCAGACGTTATTATTGGCGTCAACGGCAGCAGCCCGGGTGACGGACCCGCCGATTGAAACATTTAACACAACACATTCGTCGGTGTCTCGCGCCAGCAACTCGCCGCCGCTGATGGCACCGTCATCATTGCTGTCCTCGCTCGTTTCAATCGCTCCGTTACCGTTTCGATCAACACAGCGCCTGGGGGCGCCGGCGATTTTGACGATGGAACCGCCGCCGCGGCATCCGACCCAAACATCGCCTTCAATATCGACGGTCGTGCGAGATGGGTCGGTACAGCCTCTTGGCATGTTGTAACGGCCCTCTTCTCGCCCGGTCTCGGTCGATAGTTTGGAGACTGTATTTTCGCCTGAATTAGCGATCCAAATATGGTCAAAGCGGATGTTGCGCACGTCGAGATGTAAGGCGCCGTCGTTATCGACTGCCAAAGCGCTGCCCTCGTCGGGTGGCTCAAAGTCGCTGCCATATGCCGGGCCTGCTGCATCCTCTTGGCAGGTCAGGTCGCAGGTGTCGCAGGCGCTGCGAAGACCTTCATCAACTCGCCCATCACAGTTGTTGTCGACCGTGTCACAGACTTCGGTTTCAGGGAGAACAGCGCCGTCGCAAGGGCTCCATAAACCTTCTAGGCAAGTCATGGTTCCTGACCGGCAATTGCCACGGTCCCGGGTCAGAGGATCGGCAGCGTAGCAGTCGCGCGGCGCGACGCCGAGATCACATGCGCAGCCCGGCTGCAGCGGGTCGACCTCGCATGGCTGTACAAATGGGTCGGTATTGTCCGGACAGACTGCTGCGTAATTTGGGTTGGTATCGTCGCAGTCGGCGCCCCGTGCGCAGTCGAGCCCAAAGCCGTCATGATCAAGATCGACACAGTCGGCATCCGGGTTACAACCATTACAAGCTGTCAAGGAAACCATGGTTAGTACCAGGAAACCCCTACTATAACGCATAGACTATTCTTCTATTTGACATTGAAAGCGAACATCGACGCCGCGTAACATCGGTGTCGCGTCACGGTCGGTCGAGACCAAGAAGAGCTCAAGTTCCATAAAGCGCCCGCCTGGCAGTTCGGCCAGGTCAGCCGGGAGTTCAGTGTTGTCGGCCGTCGCTATCCACGGACCGTATGCTCGCAGGCCGGGATCGGCGAGCTCGTCACGGGAGTCAGCGATTTTGGCGCGGAATTCGATGCGCGTGTCGGGAGGCAAGGTGGCCTCCGCATTCAGCGTCATCCAGTCGGTGTCGAGTTTTTCGCAGCCCTCGATAACCATCTTATAGCCACCGCGAGGCGCCGTGAAGTTGCGTAGACCAAAGCCCGTGAAATCGGAGTAGGTGTAGGGGCCAGAACCGACGGTGACTCGGCGAACGTCGTTGGGGTTGTTCGGATCGATACGCCC
>JAPKCE010000258.1 GCA_028823075.1 Myxococcota bacterium | reverse complement strand
CGACATAGGGTCCGATTAGCAGCCAATGTTTGACGAGTCCGCTATAGGTGCTTCGGTAGCTTGCGGGACCCTCGCCGTTAGGATGACGAGGGCAGTTGTCGTCATCATCGTCCACCCCATCGTCATCGTCGTCACCATCACAGGAGTCGGCGACGCCATCGCCATCGAGATCGACTTTGTCACTCATCGAGAAACGGTCGGCATCGCAACTGTCCGTTTTTAGCGAAATATGCAGCGAGTAGCCCGCTACGGGGACGCGCTGAAACCCGGCTAGGCATAACGCATAATCGCCGCCCGGCAGGTAACGGGCTGCGATCTTTTCTTCGGGTAAAATAGCCGCGCAGTTATCCGGCCCACTATGATCATCGTCGAGCAGCAGTTCAGCGCCGTTATCTGTTCGATAAAGGCGCAAAAAAGTATCTCCGGGACAACCGCCGGCACCATCATCGACGCGCACGGTGAGGTTAGCGCCTTCTGGGATTTCAAGGCCAAAGCAGTCTTGGTCGCCGTTGCTAAGGCGGCCGTGAATTAACGCCTCGGTGCCAAGGGTTTGCGCTCTTTCTGGACTGTCATTGGGTTCAATTTCCACGTCTCCTTCTTCGATTCGGCAACCCGGCGCACAACCATCGGCGCCGATCGAGTTCCCATCGTCACAGGTTTCGCCCTCGTCGGCGACGCCATCGCCGCAGCGCGGTGATTGGCAATCGGTACGACAGGCATCGGCGACCCGGTCGTTATTCGAGTCACCGTCATCGCAGGTCTCGGGTTCTTGCACGAGGCTATCACCGCAAAACCCGACACCCCCACCTGCTTCGTTGAGGGAACCCGCATCCGCCAGGTTGTCGCCATCGACGCTGAGCAGTGAACAGGATGCGAGCAGCACTAAAAAGAAGCTGCTGAGTCCATAATGAGACATTAAAATTCCTTTACCCGAGCAGCGGAAGATCCGGCTCGCCGATGCGGAAAGGTGCGAGCACGGGATGCTCGGCGATCCCCAAATAGCCGCGCAGTGCGCGATGGATCGAGCCAGGCGTCAGCCGCAGGCCGCTTTCATCTTGAGCTAAGGTTTGGGCGTTGATGTTTTGGGCGCGATGGCGCTCGTCGCTGCTGCCGATCACTCGACCGCCGACGATGCCCGGGCCCATCATCATCATCGAACTGATCGACCAATGGTCTTTACCGTTGTTCATATTGTAGCCTGGCGTGCGGCCAAAGTCGGAACCGACCACCACCACCAGTTTATCGGCCACGCCTTGGCGCTCGGCTTCTTCCATCAAGAAGTCCATGCCTTCGAGCACGTTAGCAAGACGCGGAATGTGGGTGGCGTCGTGGTTGCCGTGGGTGTCAAAGCCGCCGTGAACCAAAGTGGCGCTGGCGGTTAACCCCGCCTTGTAACTGGCGATCGCCAGTTGAGCTTGGCGCTTGAGCGGGTTGTTCGAGTTATCAAATTCGTCGGGAAGGTAGGCGGTGAGTTGGCGCAGTTCGTTTTCGCCTCGGCGGGCGACGAACAGGCTAGACCGAGCCTTGCTTTCCTTCGGCAAGGAGACTTTCTCGAGAGCTTCATCTCGCCGCGCTTTGCGCGCCGCCCTAATGCGCCCGATCGTCTCTTCGCTGTGAAACAGAGCGCTAGCGTTGTTGGGGTCGACGCGGTTGGGGAAGGCGATTTTCGCCAAAGCGTCGACGTTTTCGATGCGCGTACGCGCCACCACATCGGCCGTATAATCATAGCCGCCGTTGGAGATGAAGGTCAGTGGCAGTCCGGCCGCTACTGAGCCAGCAAACAGCGCCGAAAGGCTGGGTGTACCTTCGGCCAAATTACCGCTCCAGATATGGCGTCTACCGCTCATATGGCCGTTGGTTGAGGTGTCCACACCGTTGAGTACCAGCAGCCGCTGCTGATACTTTTCAAAGACCGGGGTGAAGCGTTCAACCGGCGGGTAATGAATGGCACCCGCCGTGCGGATATCACCGGTGAAATACATGTTCATCGGGTCCGTATCCGTCTCGTTTGCGCGCCCCTTCGGGTCACAAAGCGAGGTGGGGTCCCAGCCGCCGCTAGCGTGAATGGTCACGAAGAACAGGCCTTCATAAGGCGTGTTTACCAGATGATGATCGGCCGCAAAAGCTCGGCCGAGACCGAGCGGGCTAACCAGTGACACCCCGGCGAGCGAGGCGAGTTTCATAAATTCGCGCCTATCCATGATGAGGCTCCTATTCGTACAAGAAACGGTAGTCGGCGAGCATGTAGGTAAGCACCGCCATCCAGGACCGTAAGACATAATTGCGATCGTAAACGATGCGCCGCTCTGCGGGCAGCACATCCCAAGTATAGTATTCGCGGTCGGCGCGGCAGTAATACCAAAGCGCCTGCTCGGCTTCGCCAGTGGCCAGTGCCGCTTTGCCTTCGGCCCAAGTATCGTAGAAAATACCGTAGGCGCGTTCCACTTCGGCGCTGTCCAGCCGATGCTCTTCGTCAAGCACACGACGGAACAGGTAACGAATGTTCTCTTTAATCTTGGTTTGCGCCTGAGGGATCGGGAAGCCGTCGTCGGTTTCGGGCTCAAAACTGCGCTCGACCTTGGGGTACAAACGGCGCTGATCTTTATCCAAAGTAAAGTCTTTGGCGGTGACCCAGCAGCTTACTTCATTAGCCATGCGCAAGCCGATATTGGCCATCAGTCCGTTGGGTTTACGCAGGCGTTTGGTGACGCCGTTCGAATCGATGCCGCCGTAGAGCAGCCGATAGTCGACGAGAAGTTGGTTGCTCGCTATGTTGCGCGGCTTCCAGCTAAAGCCGGTGACCGCCTTGAGTTTGCGATCGAGGTTCTCCGGAGACAAGAGCTGGGGGCTTCCCGCAATGGCGCCAGCGGCTTCAGAAGCCAGTTGCGAATCGACATGTTGAGCCCGATAATAAGGGCTCAGAACGACCTTGGCGATGAGCGCTTTGAGGTTGAAGCTCGAGCTAACAAACTGTTGGCTGATGGTATCAAACAGTGCCGTTTGTAGATCGTATTTTGCCTGCTGTAAGGCAGCTCCTTCGGCGCTCGGGTCGGCCGGGGGCATCATCGGCTCTTCGCCGATCAGCACTTCGAAAATGACGTGGGTGATGGCCAGCGGGAAGCGCGCATCGGTGACGGTACGCTGCGCAAACCAGGGCAGGGCGTCGCCCCAATGTTCGGGCGGGATCACCTCGTCCGCAAAAGCAGGAGGTTCCATTTCGCCATACCAGCCGTTCTCGGGCGGATGATACTGACCGTTGGTATCCCAGTTTTGAAAGGCACCCGCGGCCGGGTCCATCGTGGCATGGCAGACGGTACACTGCGGATCGTTCATCGTGGGGTTGTGGAAGCGTGAGGAGGTCGGGTCTACCGGCCGGTCGGCGAGGCGCAAAATGTCGGTGGCCAAGAAGCGTTTCATAAACACCCAGGCGCGGTGGCGGTTGCGGTTGGTTGCCGTGGTGGGAAAGCGGTTGAGCCAGGCCGAGGTGCTTAAGATGCCCGCGTGGGGAACCTCGTCGAGCGTGACGGGGAAGAAGTGCTCGGCGTTATAATCGCTGCGCTTATCACCATCAGCAAAAGCGCCGTTTGCTGTCGAGACACCGTAACTTCTTGCCGAGAAGGCGTTGACCATCATGTAGTTGGCGGTGAGAATTTCCGTGAAGGGCAAGTCGTTGCGCACCACGTGGGCGATGAGTTCCAGGGCAGAGCGAGCCGCCGCGTTGTTGGCCAGCTCGCGTAGACGGCGGCGTTCTCGGTCGATGAGGATCTGCTCAGGCTGGTCGACCGGCGTGCTCTCGGCCCAATAGGCGGGGTAGCGATTACGATCGAGTCTTTCGAGCATGTTGTTGCCGCCTAAAAAGCGGTCGGTCAGCAGGATGTCGTTGAACATCTCTTTAATGCGCTGCAAAAATGCGGGCTCTTTCATCATTTCTAACAGGGCGATTTCGACACCGGTGTCGCCGAGTCGATCGGCCATCTCATATTCGTCGGCGTTGGGTAGGCGTCCGGCCAGGCTGAGAATAGCTCGCCTGAGGACTCGCCCGTTGTTCATCATCTCGACGCCCGCGAAAGGATCGCTGGTCTCTACGACCGCTTCGTCGCAAACCACCGGCTCTTTCACCCTATGAGCGAATGCTTGCAGCG
>JAPKCE010000257.1 GCA_028823075.1 Myxococcota bacterium | reverse complement strand
CCAAAGCGCTAGCGGAGAAGGCTGTCGAGCAGGCCGATGACGCCGCCAGTTGGGGCCCATCCTCTTCGGCTCCGGACCCAGAGCTCGAAGCCCCGCTTGAAACGCTTGAGACGCCGGAGCCCGTGCAGGCCGATGAGCCCGTGCAGGCCGATGAGCCCGTGCAGGCCGATGAGCCCGTGCAGGCCGATAAGCCCGAGGAAACTCCGGCTCCGGACGCCGAAAAGGTGCTAGCGGAAGGCTAGTTTGATGACTGAGATACGTGTCTACACCTCTGACTTTTGCCCCTATTGCGTGAACGCAAAGCGGCTGCTCGATGCGCGCGGCCTAGGCTACAGCGAAGTCAATATCGGCAGCGATTTTGAAAAACGAAAATGGCTCATCGAAACCACAGGTCAGCGCACGGTTCCGCAGATCTTCATCGGTGATAAAAGCATCGGCGGGTATACCGAACTGGTCGCTTTGGACCGCTCGGGCGAGTTGGTAAAACTCGCGCAATAGCTTGCGGCTCGTGGCTGCTTTAGAGCTGAAATTCCGCCGCAGAAACGCGCAGGTCTGAATACCCATCGGCGCGTAGAACACCCCAAACATCTCGGTCATTGGGTTGCGGTACGCTGATCGTTCCTGCTTCGTCGCCGATGCGCGTCTCAAGCTCTAGGTCGTCGCCGTCGTAGAGGGTTAGGCTAACACCTGCCAAGTCGCGATCGTTGTCGGCGTCACGCAGGTTGAAGGTCACAAAACCCGTGTCGATGCGCTTATCGTAAGCCATGGCATCGACGGTGATGGCGCCGAGCACCGAATGGGCATTGATGCCTTGCTGCGCCCAGGGGTTACCTTCGCTCCACCAGACGGGTCGGGGCAAACTGGGGTCGGAATCGCTCATGCCGTGACCGGCCGTTAAGATGACGGTAATTTTATCCTGCCAGCGTCGCCTTGCTAGACCATCGAGTAGGCGTTCGAGCATGAAGTCTAAGGCTGCCAAACTTTCAAAAGCCTGCTCGCTCTGCGCACCGTATTGATGAGCCACCAGATCGTAGATCGGCCAGTTGGTGATGCTGTAGGTAGGCCGCTCACCTGCGACCTGCTGCCCAGTGATCATGCGCAGAGTGTATTCGGCGAGCATGATCGAGGTCTCCCACAGCGCGTAGGTGGTCCCCGATGCCCATTCGGGGGCCTGGGGTAGATCGGCAAAGCCGGCTTCGCGGCCAATGTTACGCCACCCCTCGCCGCCTGGACCACTGCCCTCGAAGGCGTTGGTCGTGGCGCCGACAAAGCTCGGGCTACCCGCAGCCAGCGACCAGGGAAGTTCCATATGCGCCGCCGGGCGAGCGGCCAAGGCTTGATGCAAAGTCTCGGCGCTGGCGCGGAAAATAGCCCTGGAGCCGCTGAAAACCTCGGCTCCGAGAAGGTTCAAAATAGCCTCGTCGTCGCGTCCAAACATGGCGTCGTCGTAGATTCCGTGATGACCTGGCCAAAGCCCGCTGCCCAAGGAATTATGGCCGGGCATGGTGTTTGCGGGGTACCCGGCCAGCAAGCCCTGGCGCATCCATAGCCCTTCATCGCGCATGCGCTTGAACCCGCTGCTGCGTTCGATAAATGCTGCGAGCGCTTCCGTTCCCAGGCCGTCGATGGCGATAATAAGAACTTGTTCGCTGCTGTTGGCAGCAATCAAATCGGCGCGCACTTGACCGTCCTGTCGCCGCATCTGCGTCCACTCAAGACTACCGTTTGGACCGCGCCCGAGCACCATGCCCAGGCCCATCGCGGAGGCTAGGCTAGGCGCCAAATCCACGACATCAAGTCCTTCATCCCTCTCACCTGTAACCACACCTGCACCCCAAGCCATCAGCGCTGCTCGGCTGGAATTGGCCGACAGGTCCCCATGCTCAGCGGCGTTGTTACCCAGCGCCGATTGAGGGGTAGGGATGGCGATAAGGTCGGGTGCCCGTGGGTTTTCAAAATAGGCAAAAAGCCGCTTGAGGCCTTGCGAGGCGTCGTCATCGAAGGGGTCCAGCCCTTCGAGCTCGAGTCGTTCATAGCCCAGGCCATCAGCGTTCCACTTGCGCGCCCAAGTCGCTTTACCCGCGGCACTGCGTACCACGAGTCGCCCTTGTCTATCGAGCCAGGCAAGTTTGCCGATTCCGGTGGGGAGGTCCGCCTCCAGAAGATCGCCGAGCGCTCGGGTTTCCCAGGCGTCGAGCCCGGAGTCGCCTCTGGGGTCGAGCACTTGGCGCTGGGCTTCGAGCATGCCTTTGCGCAAGCTGCGTTTGGCGCTGGTGTAGGTTTCTTCAGAGTCGAGTGTCGCCTGGAGCGCGCATTTCGTTTCGACTTCGACTCGGTCGAGCGCGGCCAGCCATAACCCATCGATGACCGTCGCCCAGTCTTCAACACCGTCGTCGCATAGCATCCACAGCCTTGCGCCCGGGTCGATGCCGAGCGTCTCGACTTGAAAAACGCCGGGCAGGCTCGTCTCGCTTAGTTTCAACTGAACCTCATCGAGCCCTGGCCCTTCGTTGGGACAAGCGCTAAGCGATAAAGCGATGGCGAAGGCTGTAAGTCTTTTCATGACCTGTGTTGAACCCGGCAGTGGACTTAAGCGCAACCGCTGGCGTGTCGAAATGAGGTGAGGAGCGATGGTCATGAAGAGAACATGGGTGATGGTGATCTCAGTCGTCTGCACTTTTGTTGTTGGCTTTTTGGTGGTCGCCGGCCCCGAGGGGATTAACCGTCTGGAAAACCGTCGGCGAAATCTTGGGCGTTTGGAGCTTCGTCGCGATACGGCGAAGGCCAAAGCACTCGATTTTGAAGCAAGAATATCGGCGCAAAGCGAGGGCTTATCCGGTGATAGCCTTTTCTCGCCGCATCGAGAAAAGCTCGTCCGTCAAGAGCTTGGCGTCATCGCCGAAGACGAGGTTGAGATTCATCTCAAGTGATCCCTTGCCAAAAATTGGCCTGAGCCTTTATGACTCCGGATGTAGTTTTCGTGAGGTCTAACCCATGGTGAAACGCTTCGTCCTCGATACGAATGTACTGCTTCACAATCCCGACTCGCTGCTCCACTTCGAAGATAACGACGTGATCATCCCGATTTACGTTATCGAGGAGCTCGATACTTTTAAGCGCGACAACTCTGAATTGGGGCGTAACGCTCGCCATGCTGCGCGGCATCTTGATCGTCTGCGTCATGCCGGAAGTTTGATGGAAGGGGTGCCGCTGGAGAATGGCGGTACGCTGCGTGTAGCCTTTACCGACAGACGCCTCCCAGCCGAGCTGCAGATGTCGAATACGGTCGACAATATGATCTTGGCGGTGGCCGTCGAGACGCAGCAGAAAGAGCCCTCAAAAAAGACGGTGTTGGTGTCCAAAGACATCACTTTGCGTTTGCGCGCCGATGGCCTGGGTCTGGAAGCTCAGGATTTTGACGACAACCATCGCAACATCGGTGACAGTCTGTATTCCGGCTTTATCCAGCGCGATGTCGATTCGGCGCTTATCGACAAGCTCTATGCTGTGGGTGCGCTCGAGACGAGCGATTTTGATGAGGCCTTCAAGCCGAACATCTATATTCAGCTCAACGCCCCCGAGACGCGGCAGTCGGCTCTCGCTAAATTCGATCCCTTCGAAGGGGTGATTCGCCCGGTTGACCGTATGAGCCGCGATACGTGGGGGCTGATGCCGCTGAACCGCGAACAAAAGCTGGCGCTCGATGCGCTCAACGATCCGCGCATCAAGCTGGTGACCCTTCTCGGCAAGGCAGGAACGGGTAAAACGCTGCTCGCTATCGCCGCAGGTCTGCACGCGGTGACCGAATCGCGCGAAGCCCAAAAGCTCCTGGTGGCGAGGCCTGTGCTGAGCATGGGCAAAGACCTTGGCTATCTGCCGGGTTCGCTGGAAGAAAAACTCAACCCTTGGATGAAGCCGATCTACGATAACGTGGAATTTTTGCTCGGTCTGACGGCCGACCAGAAACGCTCAGGGCGCGGCGCTCATGAGCTTATCGACCAAGGCCTGCTCGAGATTGAGCCGCTAAGTTACATCCGCGGACGCACCATCCCAAACCAGTTCATGGTTATTGATGAGAGCCAAAACCTAACTCCGCACGAAGTAAAAACCATTATTACCCGCGCTGGCGAGGGGACGCGTATTGTCCTCACAGGCGACCCTTACCAGATCGA
>JAPKCE010000256.1 GCA_028823075.1 Myxococcota bacterium | reverse complement strand
CCACCGCCAGGCGAATGGTCGAATAAAACAAGAACGAGCTGCCATCGCCGGGCCAGAAATTGGCCTGCACCCAGTCGGCTAGGCCCAGTAACGAGGGAACGGCGAGACCGTAAATACCAATGAGCGCTTCAAAAATAGCGTACCAAAGCGCGGGACGCCGTACCCGATGCATCTGTCGGGCGATGAGCAGGGCGCCGATAGCGAGGCCGCCCATAAATGCACTGAGCGTCGTGGCGACCGCTAAACTGGTGGCACCAAAAACATGGCCAAGAAGCCGCGACCAAATCACCTCAAAGATGAGCCCAGAAGCCCCCGAGGCGAAAAAACAGACTAAAAGTAAGGCGCGCAATTTCGATCCCTTTGGCTTATTTAGTCACCAGGATGAGCCCGATCAATAGAACCGCGCCGATGCCTACGCCAAGAGCCATGAATTTGAATAAGGTCAAGCGATGTTCGCTCAGATCCTCGATGAGCCCGCTTTTCAAGTCGCGAGAAAGACCTTCTAAGCCAGGGCCAGGCGGTAAATCAAGCCCGCCATCGACCCGATAACCGGCGCTCTCAGGGGCCAGAGTAGGAAGGCTAGTCGGCGACTCACTTTGGCGCTCCACTGACAAGCGAACGGCCAAGGGAGGTGCCGAGATCTGAGTTCGGTCATCGGCGAGTTCATCCGAGGAATCGTCTAAGCGCGCCTCAAACTGTACGATATGAGGCACGGTCGCGCTGTTATCCAAGGCATCGGGCAACGTGGAGGGGGAAGTTGATAATTGAGCGCCAAGGTCGACCGAAATACTGCCCGACAAACCCGAGGTTTCCTCACCGGGAATCTCATCCAGCATAGAGATAACAGTCTTTTCCGGGATCCCCGAGTCGTCCTCAAAATCGATATCCAAACTCGAAGGCGAGGAGACGGCTTCGGGCAACAACAACTCTCCCACGTCTTGTAAAATGATCGTGCGCTCGGCGCGCCCCTCATCGGCGCGAAACAGGTCATCGACCCAGGATGCGATCACCGCGGGGGTCACGGGATCATCCTGCCGGTGCAGTTCGCGCTCCAAGGCCTGAAGCATCTGATCGGCGTTCGCATAACGCTTGGAACGGCGCTTAAACAGCGCTCGCGCAACGATCTCCACTATCGGTTTACCGAGCGCAGCATTATATCGTCGCGGGTCGGCCGGCAGCTCGGAGATCACCGCCTTCAGGGTATCGACCGTATTTCCACGTTTAAAGGGGCGCTGGGCGGTGAGCGCTTCGTACATTAAAATACCGACAGCGAAGAGGTCGGAGCGACCATCAAGCGGCTGGCTGCGCACCTGCTCCGGGCTCATGTAACTGTACTTACCTTTGAGCACCCCGTGGCGTGTCCGCGCCACTTGATTGGAGGCTTTGGCGATGCCGAAATCGACAAGTTTTATTTGGCCATCGTTGCTGATGAGAACGTTCTGAGGGGTGACATCGCGATGCACCAGATTAAGCGGCTCGCCGGACAAGGTTTTGCGTTGATGCGCGTAGCTTAGCCCGCGCAAAATACCGACCATGATCGCTGCGACGATAGGAGCTGGAACGGTCTGCCCTTGGGCCAATGTCTTTTTGTAAATCGCTGATAAACTACGCCCGTTAACGAATTCCATGGCGAGAAACGGCTGCCCGGATTCGCTGCCAAGCTCATAGATTTGAGCGATGTTCGGATGGTTCAACAAGGCAGCGATGCGCGCCTCGTCCATGAACATGGTGAGAAACTCGTCGTCGGCAGAATATTCAGAGCGGATCTGCTTGAGCGCAACCACCTTTTCAAAACCGCTTGGACCGGATTGGCGACATAAGAAAAGATCTGCCATGCCACCACTAGCGAGATGCTGAATCACTTCGTAACGACCGATACGCTCAGGTACGTCCTCAGGCTCCACGCGGCTCTCCTCGTGAGGCTGTCATACAGCAACCCGAGCGGGTGGTCACGAGCCCCTTTTTACTCGGGTCGCTAATTCGCCTGGCTGTCGGGGGCCGCCACATCGGTTTTTGCTTTGGCGTCGGCGATCAAACCTTCTTTACCCTTGAGTTTACGCCGCAGAACCTTGTGAAACCGGATGTTCTCAAAGAAGCGCCAGTAACGCGTTTTACCAAAGGTCCCGACCTCGCTTGGTTTCATAAAACCGAGGTTTGCACCGTAGGTTTTAGCCTCGAATACCATGCGTTTTTTTGCGCCCTTATGGGCCCAAATACTGAGCGTCCCGGTCGCTGGGATGGCCTTAACGACCGCAGCGCCCACGAGCGCAGCTTCTTCTTCGATATGGCGCAAGTCCTTAAACTTCCAACTCACCCAAACAACGATATGGGCGCTGTTCGAGGGGTTCACTTCAGACCAATCGATGCGGCTTACAAAAGCCTCTTCATCGAAGAGTTTGACCAGGTCGCCAGCTTTGGCGATCGCCGATAACTCGATCTTGAGGCGAGCTTCCCAAAGGGCTTTAAAGCCAGCGCAGCCACCGGCTTGGTCGCCGACGCTGATCAGGCTCGTGAGTTCATCTTTTTTAATTCGTTCGGACTTAGCAAAGGCCTTATGAGCGCGTTCACTTGTCTTGTATTTCTTAAGACTGCCTTCATCGCTGATAAAATTCTTGTAGCGACAATACGAATCGTATTGGTCTTTAGAGAAAAGCGCAGGGTCGCTAGGGACCTCGGCAAAAGCAGGCGCAGCCAGAGCAAAGACGAGAAAAGCAGAAGAAACACGAAGCACGTTAGCTCCTTTCGGCGAGGGCGTGGCTGCCCTTAGCATAGCTCTTCTACGACTCACAGGCCCTGGATGTTCAATTTAGCCCGTCGTTTGCCCGAGGGTTCGATCGCTTCCCGGTCCCTATGATGCGCTTACAAGCGTTTAGGAGAGACCATGTTCACGCTCATCGCTCTACTGGCCAGCAGCACAACACCGACCACCACCAGCGTACCCGGCGTGGCTGCTCATCTGATTCCCCACTTGGTTCGGGGCCGAGTCCTGCGCCTTGGCCATGGTGACGCCCAATTTCTAGAATTGCGCATTCAAGGACAGCGCGTACTCGACTTTCAAGTGGTCGTGCGACGCAATGGACGCGGTGAGATTCTTTTCGTGCGCCAACCCGAGCAATCATTGAACATCCAAACTTTGGGTGCCTGGCCCATTGACGCGAAGAGCGCCTGGTCAATCGCTAGGCGAGAAGCACCTCCTGTGCGCTATCTGAACGAGGCCGAAGCAAGGCGTAACGGTTCAGTGGCTAAAGCGTGGAAGCCGAGCAGCGGCGGATTGATACCGGTTTGGGTGGTGCGCCAAGCCTCTCCTGTACCTTTATGGAGCTTAGAGACTTTGGTCGATGGCCGCAGCGGCGAACTGCTGAGCACGGTCAACCGGGTGTTGCATGCAAACCAAGCTAGGGTGTTCGACTACGACCCGGGGAGAGAGCGCGACATGGACGCCACCACCGAGGTCACGCTCGATCCAGCGCCCGGCCTAAGGCTGCGTTCCGAAGCGATAGAGATCAACAACTGCTGTGTCACCGAGCGCTGCCGAGAAGGTGCTGAGCCGGTGCGAATCGATGTTAACTTCGGACAGATCAACGCCTCGCTACCGATCTGCGACGAGATGACCATCGCCCAAGCCGACGACCAGGGCGACTGGCTGTTTGAAGCCAGCCAGTTCAACCTCAGCGGCATTAACACTTTTGCCACCCCGATCCGCGCCGAAATCGACGACCCTCACGCCCCGCATTTAGACAACTTCGCCGAGGTTCAAGGCTACCACCACGCGCATCTCTTTATGCAGCATTTGAGCGATCTCGGGCTCGCCGACTTTACCTTCGACAACCAGCGGGATCGCAGCATGCCGCTGCGCATTACCGTCAACTACTTGATGCCCTCCATCCCCTTTGGCGGCCAGGAGGAGGTAGCCACCTTAAGCGCTATGGGATGTATGGGCCCACTAACCCAGCAACCCTTACAGGTGAACTGCTTTTACCCCTTCGATAACGCCGCTTTTGTCCCGTCGGTGGGCCAAGGAACGGGCAGCGTCGACTTACCCATAGACCGCCCCTACGACTCGGTTCTGATGTTCCAAGGCGTCCGCTCTAAGTTCGTCTACGCAGCCGATGTTTTGTACCACGAACTTGCCCACGCAGTGATCGGCTCGACCAGCCGAATAAGCGGTGGCTATACGGAT
>JAPKCE010000255.1 GCA_028823075.1 Myxococcota bacterium | reverse complement strand
AGCAATGCTCGCTGAGATGGGCAAAAAAGTGCTGGTGCTTGAACAGCATTATGTCCCCGGCGGGTTTACTCACGCCTTTAAGCGCGGACCTTACGAATGGGATGTGGGGGTGCATGCCATAGGCGAAGTGGACTCCAAGGCGATGCTCGGTAGACTGCTCAGCAAACTCTGCGACGGGCAGCTCAAATGGGCGAGCTTAGGCGGTGTTTATGATGAGTTTTACTATCCGGGCCTGCGCATTGACTTTCCCGACAACGCAGCCGCTTTTCGCGCCAACCTAATCGATGCCTTTCCCGAAGAGGAAGTAGCGATCGACGCTTACCTTGAGCGCGTGCGCAGCGTGGGTCGCGGCATGAAAAGCTACTTGAAGTCGCGCGCCTTGCCGCCTAATTTCCTCGGCCGAAACATGGCCAAAAGAATGGGCAAAGACGCTCAACTAGGATTTGAAAAAACGGCTCAGCAGGTACTCGACGAAATCACCGATAATAAAAAGCTTCAAAAAGTTCTGACCGGACAATGGGGCTACCACGGCTCGCCCCCAAGTCGTGCCGCTTTTGCCGTACAAGCCCTGGTGTCCCGCCATTTTATGCATGGTGCTTTTTATCCGGTGGGTGGCTCGAAAAATATCGCCAAGGCCTTGCTTGGAAAAGTTGCGAAAGCCGGTGGCTGGACGCGCGTGCGTGCCGACGTGGAAGAGATCCTCATCGAGAAAAAACGAGCGGTCGGCGTGCGCCTTAAGGGCGGGGAAGAGATCAGGGCGTCGCGCATCGTCTCGGCAGCGGGGGTGATGAGCACCACGCAGCGCTTATTGCCCGAAGAGTCGCGAGGTCCATGGACCCAAGAAATCGCCGCGCTCAACCCGGCGCCTGCCCATCTTTGTCTGTACCTCGGGTTCAAAGGGGACATTGCTGCAGCCGGCGCTGGCCCAGCTAATAAGTGGTTTTACGACACTTGGGATAACGAGGCCGGAATATGGGAGATTGAAGCCGGAAAAGCACCCGGGCACTGTCCGGTGCTCTACACCAGCTTTCCCTCATTAAAAGACCCCGAGCACGATGCCGGCGCCGAGCAACACCACACGGGTGAAATCGTTACTTTTGTCGACTACGATCTGTTCAGCCGATGGCTCGATCAGCCTTGGCGTAATCGCGACCAAGCTTATGCCGAGTTTAAAGCCGCCCTATGCAAACAACTTCTCAAACAGTTTTTCGCTCATTTGCCCGGGCTCGAACCGCTGCTCGACTTCGCCGAACTGGGTACGCCGATCACCACCGAACATTTTTGCCGGCCAATGAAAGGCTCGATCTATGGCATTGAGCCCACCATCGAGCGTTACGCCTGCGATTATCTGCGTCCCCACAGCCCGATAAAGAACCTGTTTTTCGCGGGCTGTGAAGTCGGTGCTGTCGGGGTGATGGGAGCCATGGCTGGAGGCATGATCTGTGCCACGGCTATGGAGCCGCTGAAGGCCGCTCGACTATTAAAGGGTGTGAGTTGAGCGGCTGCAACGCCGTAATCGGATCCTAAACGCAGCTTCGCCGCTTAGTCCTCGCTGAGAATCCGCCGAGCCGCTGCCCCGGGCGGCAAGGTGCCCCGGCGCACTTCGGCTTCGAGCCCGACTGTCGCCACTTTGGTGCTCAACTCGGTGCGCATGAGGTCCTCGAGAGAATCCCACATCCAGCGCACCCGCTGCTCGGCGCGGCGCTCCTCGATCAGCCCTTGCGCGGCAAGTGCTGCGCGATGCGCTTCGATCAGAGTCCAGGTGGCTTCGATACCGGCACCGGTAAGGGCGCTGGCAGTACGCACTTTAGGCTGCCAAACAGCGTTATGACCCTGCAACAGTTTAAGGCTCGATCGAAAGGTCTGTGCGGCGCTCTCTGCTGCTTGCCGTCCTTCGCCATCGGCCTTGTTAATAAGCACGATATCGGCAAGCTCCATAATACCGCGTTTGATGCCCTGTAATTCATCGCCCGCACCGGCGAGCAGCAGCAGCACAAAGACATCGGTCATCTGCGCTACGGCCCATTCGCTCTGACCCACGCCGACGGTCTCGACGATGATAACATCAAAGCCGGCGGCTTCGCAGATGATCATGGCCTCGCGACTGCGCGCCGCGACACCGCCCAAGGTCTTACCCGCTGGAGTTGGCCGGATAAAAGCGCCGTCATGACGACTGAGCTCTTCCATGCGCGTTTTATCGCCGAGAATCGAACCCCCGGTGCGGCTGGAAGTGGGGTCGACGGCGAGCACCGCAACACGCTTGCCTTGAGCGATCAGATACAGCCCAAAGCGTTCAATAAATGTGGATTTTCCGACACCCGGAACGCCCGTCAAGCCAATGCGCTGGGCCTTGCCCGAATGGGGCATTAAGGCACTTAAAATTTCAGACGCAGCTGACGCGTGCTCGGGGTTGCTGCTCTCCACCAAAGTAATGGCCTGGCCGATGGCGGCGCGACGACCCGCTAGCACCCCATCGATGAGCGCAGCGACATTCACCCGGCCGCATCCAACAGATCTAAGAGATCGACAGCAGCGCGTGAGAGCACCGTACCCGGGCCAAAGATAGCGACGGCACCTGCATCGCTCAAAGCCTCGTAATCCTGCGGCGGAATAACCCCGCCAACGACCACTAAAATATCGTCTCGACCATGCTCTGAGAGTTCCCGCTTAAGCGCCGGAACCAAGGTCAGATGCCCAGCGGCCAAAGAGCTAACACCGACGATATGCACATCGTTTTCAACCGCCTGACGCGCCGATTCGGCGGGGGTTGCGAAAAGCGGACCGATGTCCACGTCAAAGCCCATATCGGCAAACGCGGTGGCGATCACCTTTTGACCGCGATCATGTCCATCTTGCCCCATTTTCGAGAGCAATATGCGTGGCCGGCGCCCCTGGCGTCGCTCAAAGCGCTGCACCCGCTCCATTAGCTCGTCCATGCCTTCTCCAGCCGCTTCAAGAGCCCCTTTGTACACCCCACGAATGGCATGGGTTTGTGCCTTATGGCGAGTCCACACATTTTCAAGGGCGCTGGATATCTCGCCCACCGTGGCGCCGAGGCGCGCCGCGTCGATGGAAGCGCTAAGAACATTGCCCGATTCACCGGCAGCGATGGCGGTCAAACTCCCTAAGGCGCGCTCGACGGCGGCGCCATCGCGCTCGGCTTTAAGCGCCGATAAGCGAGCCAATTGAGCTTCTCGGACCGCCGAATTGTCAACTTTGAGCACGTCGAGTTGCGGCTCATCGCCCACCAACCAACGGTTCACGCCGATCACCGTTTTGACCCCAGAATCAATGCGAGCCTGAGTACGCGCCGAAGCCTCTTCGATGCGCATTTTGGGAATACCTTTAGCGATGGCCGCGGCCATTCCGCCGAGTTCGTCAATCTCGGCCATAGCTTTGCGCGCTCGACGGATTAGCTGGTCGGTGAGTTTTTCGACAAAATACGAGCCGCCCCAAGGGTCGATGGTGGCGCAGGTGTCGGTTTGTTGTTGTAAAAACAACTGCGTATTGCGGGCGATCGCTGCACTAAAATCGGTAGGCAAAGCCAGGGCTTCGTCGAGAGCGTTGGTGTGCAAACTCTGGGTACCGCCCTGGGTCGCCGCCATCGCCTCGACGCAGGTGCGCGTGATGTTATTAAAAACATCTTGTGCCGTGAGCGACCAACCGCTGGTTTGACAGTGGGTTCGCAAGCAAGAGCTTTTTGGGTTTTTCGGCTCAAATTCAGCCATCAACTCAAACCAAAGCCGGCGCGCTGCGCGCAGCTTGGCGACCTCCATAAAGAAGTCCATGCCGATGGCGAAAAAGAAGCTCAGCCGAGGCGCAAAAGCGTCGACATCGAGCCCGGCAGCCACGCCGCAGCGCACGTATTCCAAACCATCGGCCAAAGTATAGGCCAGTTCCAGGTCCGCCGAGGCGCCAGCTTCTTGCATATGATAACCGGAGATGGAGATGGAGTTAAACTTGGGCATATTTTTCGAAGTGTAAGCGAAAATATCCGAGATAATGCGCATCGATGGGGCGGGCGGATAGATGTAGGTGTTGCGCACCATGAACTCTTTTAAGATGTCGTTCTGGATCGTCCCAGCGAGCTGCTCGGGCGATACTCCCTGCTCTTCGGCGGCAACAATATACATAGCGAGAATGGGGAGAACGGCGCCGTTCATGGTCATCGAGACGCTCATTTTAT
>JAPKCE010000254.1 GCA_028823075.1 Myxococcota bacterium | reverse complement strand
CAACGATGCGGTCGAAGGGGCGCCCAAATCCGATTCCTTATGGACCTGGATCAGCCTCATACTCGCGCTGCTCATCGCTGGGGTCTTTCTGGTCAAACGGCGCAGCTAAACTCCGTGCCCAGAGTTATCATACTGGGTGTTTTAGCCCTCTTCAGTTCGGCGGCTCGTGCTGATGTTGAGATCGGTCTCCTGGCAGGAGCGGGCTCGGCCGGCTCTCGGAGCAAAGCGGGCGCCAAGGGCGCAGCCGAGTTGTTGTATAGCCCACAAGGGTTTTGGGCAGTCGGCGCTCGCGCTGGCATGGATACGTCCCGTGAACTGCACCCGCAGTTTCTGCTGCGCGCCTCATTAGATATTCTGCGCTGGGTTCCTCGCTTGGACTTGAGCCTTGGCTATGCCGAAGGGCTGACTTGGGGCGCCGGTTTTGGACTAGATCGCTTTATTTTACGCCAGTTCGCGCTGCGCAGCCGCGTCGCTTATGACCAAGTCGACGGCCTTTCGCTACTCGCTGGCCTGGCCTGGTTCCCCTTCGATTGATCGAGAAACTATGAACCGAGAAGAAGACGCACCGGGCGCTTTCGAGCAGGTGATTTCGCAGCTCTTGCGCGCCGGCCGAGGCTTGAGCTCAAAAACCTGGTTATTGACCCTGACCTACGTGTTTTCGGCAGCTGCTTTGGTTGGCCTCTGCGCATTCTTTGGACTGCGCGGCAGGCCGGCCATGCTCGAAGCCTTAAATACCTATCTTTTCCCCGTCTCATGGCATGGTTTTTCGAGCCATTTGATGGCACTAATTCTTGAGCGTATTCCGGCTTCGCTTTGGGTCAACCTCGTCGTCTTGAGCGGTCTGCAATTAGCGGCTTTGACGCTCTTCCCCTTGAAGGAAATGATCTCCCGACGCGTCGAAAGTGAGGCGGGGTTAGTCCCTCAAGATCACCGTGAATTTACGCTGCTTCGCCAGGGGGCGGAAGAGCTAAAGCTGTTGCTCATTAACGTGTCCGTTGGCGGCTTAATCCTCTGGGTGGCCTATGCCCCTGGCGGCTTGCGACAGGAGTTGGGCTCGCTGCTCAGCCATCTCCATTTAGCGGCATTTTTTGCCGTCGATTTCATGGCGCCTTTAGCCCAGCGTCACGGTCAACCTGTGGAACGTATTTTGGGCGCTTTTCTGAGGCGGCCGCTGCGGCCTTTGGTCTTTGGCCTGTTGCTCACAGCACCCGCCAGCTTTTTGGCATCAGCCGACGGCGGTTTCAACGCACAATTTCTAGCATTGGTCTTTCTGGCAAACGCTCTGCCGATGGCTTGGGGCGTCATCGCCGGAACTCATTTGATGGCCCTGGAATTACCCGGCATCGCCGCTTCACCAGCAGGCAAGCCGCGTCGGCGAATGCTAGCGTGGGTGGCCGTCGTCGTTATCGTATCGCTTCAAGTTAGCGTCGCCAGCTCGCTGTTGCAGAGCATTCACCGTAAAAGTCAGGTGTTGAAATGCAATTACAGCCTGCCCCTCGACGGCTTCCGATTAAACAGTCCGAATTGGCTGCAGTTAGTCGGAGGTAGCCTGACTCTCGACGGTCATTTTAGTGTTGGGATCAGCAACCCCACGGCATTTGACCTCGCCATGGAGAGCAACCGGTTGGTGGTGCAGGTGGATGGCAAGACATGGTGGGAGGGGAGCCTACCCGAAGCGCAAGTGGGCTCCGGCGAGACGAATCGAGTTCGTGTGCCTTTTGAGATGACACTCAACGCCCTCCAGTTGTTCGAGGGCGCCAAGCAGGACTGGCAAGGAGCCAAGGCTTTGTGGGGACGGGTTAAGGGGGTTTGGGAGCGCCTAGATTCACCGGCTTCAGTGATCGACGAAAGCGAACGTGCCATCGCTGAAGCTCAGTTACGCTTCGAGGCTGCACGGCAGCGTCTTGGCGTTACATTATATATCGAGATTCTACCCGGCCTCGAGTTTCCGTTTTATCTGTTGTCACCCCCTTAAATCTATTTCCCCCGAAGGTTGCCCCTTAGGGGGCAGGATGGCAGACTACCTTTAACGCCGCTGATGGGCGCGTTGGGGGCAAATTGCGTAAACTCGGACTTCTTGTTGCGTTGGTCGGAATTTTTGCCGCTTGCCCTCGAGACTTTATTCCTGCCTCGCCGCCTTGCCGCGGTAGCGCCGATTGCATGCCCAACTTCATTGGTATCGAGTTCGATGGCTACGTTTGTGATGCTAAAACTCACCGCTGTCGCCCCCCCGAAACCTTCTGCGGCGACGGTATTGTTCACGACGATGAGCAATGCGACGATGGTAATATCGACGAAGGTGATGGCTGCAATAAACGCTGCGAGTTTGAGAGCTGCGGCGATGGTGCGGTGCATCTCGGTGAGGCTTGTGACGACGGAAACAGCATAGAAACCGATGCCTGTCGCAACGATTGCAGCGAGGCGCGCTGCGGTGATGGTCTGTTGCGAGACGATCTGCAGCGCACCCAGCCGGGTTTCGAACAATGCGACGACGGTAACCTCGACGAAGATGATGATTGTCTGAGCACCTGCGTCACCGCCAGTTGTGGTGACGGGCAGCGCGGCCCGGGCGAAGAATGCGACGATGGCAATGAAGACGACGGCGACGCCTGTCGCGCCGATTGCAGCAACGCTCGTTGCGGCGACGGTGTGCTGCGAACCGACTTGGCTGCTGGCGAGGTCGGTTTTGAGCATTGCGACGACAGCAACTTAGACGACGATGACAGTTGTCGCGCCGATTGCAGGATAGCGGCTTGCGGTGACGGTATTAAACGCAACGATCTACGCCCCGCGGATGAGGGTTATGAGGCTTGTGACGATGGTAACGAGAGCGAACTCGATTTCTGTCGTAGTTCCTGTATTTTTGCGCGCTGCGGTGATGGTCGAGTCCAACCCCAGAGCTTACGAGACCGCAATGTAGCGCCCCCGGGTGGCGGGGGACCGCAGGGTTCCGATGCCGGTATCACCCTAGGGGATGCCGGGGCTGTGCCCGAGAGCGACGGTTTTTGGGTGGTTGAAGAATGTGACGACGGTAACACGCGCGCCGACGACGGTTGCTCGGCTGACTGTTTTGCGGAGCGCTGCGGCGACGGGGTGCGGCAGGGCAGCGAAGGTTGCGATGACGGCAACGAGTCCAACACTGATGCCTGCCGAAATACCTGTCAGGCGGCGCGCTGCGGCGACGGAGTCCTGCGCAACGATCTGCAATCAGATCATGAGGATTTTGAGCTCTGCGACGACGGTAATGCAGATGAAGAAGACGAATGTTACTCCGATTGCAACCCCATCGGTTGCGGCGATGGTATCCTTGCTGGCGGCGAGGTTTGTGATGACGGGAACGAAAGCAACACGGACGGTTGTCCGGCATCCTGCCGGCCGGCGCGCTGTGGCGACGGATATCTGCGTCAGGACGTAGGCGAACTCGATCTGCGTTATGAGGCCTGCGACGACGGCAATACCGAAGATAATGACGGCTGTCGCAACAGTTGTGTTGCGGCGCGTTGCGGGGATTCCGTTGTGCGCGCCGACCTGCAACCTGGCGACCTGGGTTATGAAGCATGTGACGACGGTAACAATTTTAACAACGATGCGTGCCGGCGCGATTGCACAGCACCGAGCTGCGGTGACGGCGTTCGCCGTATGGACCTGAGTGAAGGTCAGCCCGGCTATGAAGCCTGCGATGACAGTAACCAGGCCGATAATGACGCCTGTACTGGCTCTTGCGCTTTGGCGCGCTGCGGCGATGCGATCCGCCGCATGGATCTACAGCCTGGCATGGCCGGATACGAGGAATGCGATGATGGCAACGATAACAATCTCGATAATTGCACGGTCGCTTGCACTTTGCCGCGCTGTGGTGATGGTGTGCGCGTCGGTCAAGAAGCTTGTGATGACGGTAACTCGGTCGAACAAGATGGCTGCCGCAACAATTGCTCTTTAGCGAGTTGCGGTGATGGGCTGAGGCGCGTCGACGCGCTCCAGGGCGCTCCGGGGTATGAAGCCTGTGATGATGGCAACCGGATCGATACCGATGGCTGCCGCAACAATTGCTTGGTGGCTCGCTGCGGTGATGGGGCGGTTCGCGTGGGTGTCGAACTCTGTGATGACGGTAACGCGGTTCAAGGCGACGATTGCACCAACGTCTGCGTCCCCGCAGTTTGCGGCGATGGAATCCTGAGAAATCAGGG
>JAPKCE010000253.1 GCA_028823075.1 Myxococcota bacterium | reverse complement strand
GATTTTTAGCCGAGCCTCGACGCCGCGCTCGATTTGCCCGTCTTCGCGCAGCGACACCTCGGCGTCACCGAGCACCGTGAGCACAACAAAACTGCTGCCCGTATAGGAAAGCGCTAACTGCTTATGCAGCTCGCTACGCCAATGCCCAGCGTCGTGACGAGCTTCACTGATGCTCGGCTCGGGCTGCACGAGTCTACCATCTACCCAAGCGCTGCTGCGCAACGAAAAAGCCTCATCTTCGCCTTCAGCCTGCACCCACCACAACCCGTTTTCATCGGCGTTGTCGGCCAAGCTCAAAGGCAACTGCCAATGCAGGTCCAAGCGTAACGGTGCTTCAGCATTCAGCACATCAATCACCGCCAAAGCGCCGCGCTCATGGTGAAAGACCAGACGCCTGAGCTGTGCTTCGGGTTGCTCGCCGCCGGCCTCGGAGCGTGCCACAAGCAAGGTCCAGCCCGGTCCTAAAACGCGCCAAGAATCGCTCACCACCTCGCCGAACGCAAGCCCCCCGGGCGTGAGGATATAGCCCCCCTCCTCGCTCGGGTCGGCAGGGGTCAGCCCGCCGTTGCCATCAACGATTAGGCGCGGCACATGGGGCACTGGCCCTTGCGGTCCGCGACCGTTGAGCAGCGGCATGCTGTGGTGTTTGGGCGCGGCGACGGGGCGCCGGTTGGACCAACCCAAATAGCCGGGGTCAATTAGACGCCAGCGGCCATGGCGAAACCACATGAGGCTGAGCGGCGTGCTCTGGTTATGCCCCGCCGTGCCTTGAATATCGTCGCCGTTCTGGTCGCGCCCTTGGCCCGCCGAGCGGCCGTGTTCGGCCTGCATCAGCAACAACTCTTTGCGCCCGCTGTGGCGCAAGCCGAGCTGTCCCGAGAGGTAATCTTCGATCAACTCGTGTTCCGGGAGTTCGTGGTCGGCGCCGCCGCGCAGACGAAAGGCCAACACTTCAGCGGCATGACGCCCCCCACCCATGCTCGCCGCGTCAAGTTTTGCCAAAGCCTGAGCCGGCGGCGTGGGGATCATAGCGAAAGGAAACCAAGCCCCCGGCGTCGTGTCGTCAAAAGGTGCAAAGTAGGGCCTGTCGGCTGGGACTCTCATGCGCGCCGCCCAGCGCCAAGAGGCATGCGTGACCTGACAAGTCCAGGGCATGAAACCGCTGTCGCCGGTGTCGCAGCGCAGCGATCCACGACTCGCCGCAAGCATCAAAGGCAAAGTCTGGATCGCTTGATAGGCCCAATACCCCGGCCCTTCTCCATACCCACCGCGACCGTGAGACAAGGCATGGGTAATGCGCTCAATCTGGCGGAAAGATTCGAGCCTTAATGGATGGTCGGAGATTTCCTGGTCGAGCGCCAAGCGAGCGGCGCCAATTGCGGCAAAGACTTTCAGACGATGGTTCTGATTGTAGCCACGTAAGATGAGGTCAAGGCGCTCGCTAAACCCCAAATAAAGATCCTCGCTCAAAGCCTCAACACCGCTGCGCAGCGTGGCTAGGCAGGGTAGCTCCATGCCCAAGTTCAGATCGAGAGCGCCTGCCCAAGCTTGTAAGCTCTCTGCCGAATACAGACTGTTATCAAGATCGCTTATACTGGTCATATAGGCGGAAAAATTCGCTGTATTAACATCAGCGCAAAGCTGACGCACAAGGCTCTCGTCATCACCTTCGTGGCCGCCCGCCACCAGTTTGCGCAAGGCGGCTGTGGCCTTGCCACGATAAGCGCGGCTGCGCTCGACTACTGCCGGGCGCTCATCGCCGGATAAGCCGGCGGCAGCATGGCGCCTTAGATCGGCCAGCGCTGCCACGTCGATCGGGTCGGTAGCGTCCACGGCTGAAGGTTCTATAGGAAGGAGAATACCAGCGAGTACTAAGGCGCCAATCGACATCAAACCTCCTTATTCAAGCGCAACCTGAGTCGCATAATAGCCACCCTGAGCAACTAATTCATCATGCGTTCCGCGGTGGGTGATACGCCCATTTTGCAACACCAGAATCTCGTCGGCGTGGCGCACGGTACTCAGGCGGTGAGCGATAACTAGAACGGTACGACCTTGCATGAGCCGGTCTAATGCTGCCTGAACGTGGCGCTCACTTTCCGAATCAAGAGCGCTGGTAGCCTCGTCGAGCAGCAGAATAGGCGCGTCCCGCAACAGCGCCCGAGCGATGGCAATGCGCTGCCGCTGCCCACCCGACAAGCGCACGCCCCGATCACCGACAACCGTATCGAAACCATTCGGGAAAGACTGAATAAAGTCCAAGGCTTGAGCTGCCTCAGCGGCCGCTACAATGTTCGCGTGAGAGGCGCCGGGCCGACCGTAAGCGATGTTAAAACGAATGGTGTCGTGGAATAAAACCACGTCCTGGCTGACCATCGCCATCTGCCGACGCAAGCTCCCTTGTTGCAGCTCGCGCAGGTCTTTACCATCAAAGCGCAGCGCCCCTTGGCCGACCTCGTAAAAGCGCGGCAGCAAGTTGAGCAAAGTCGTTTTTCCCGAGCCCGAAGGGCCGACAAGCGCCACCGTTCTGCCCGCTTTAAGCTCAAAGTTAATCCCCGAAAGAACGGCGACATCGGCATGCTCACCAGGGTAGGAAAAATGCACCTCGTCAAAGCTAAGCGCCGATGAAAACGGCTCAGCGGCCGGCGCCTGCTCGGCATCTTCGATGAGCGGTTTACGATCGAGAATTTCGAAAATGCGCTCGGCGGCGCCCAGGCCGGTAGCCATCAAAGTGCTCACCCGCCCCAGTTCTTTAACGGGACCGTAAATTAGCACCAGCGTCAGGAAGAAGGAGACGAAGAATTCGGGTTCTAAATAGCGCGCATGATCGATGGGCAAGGCCATGCGCTCATTGGCAAAATGAAGCACCAAAGCCATGCCTGCGACACCGCAAAACTCAATGAAGGGAGAATAAGCACCTCGCGCCGTGACCGAGCGCAACATAATGCGCAAAAAGCGTTCGTGCTCTTGGGCCACCACCTGGCGCTCACGCTCTTCGGAGGCGCTGGCTTTTATCAAACTGATGGCGCCCAACGCTTGCGTGATGCGCGCCGTAACCTGCCCGAGCGAAGTCAGGTATTCACGAGCGATCTTGCGAATAACCTTGAGAAACCAAACGATGGGCAGCGCCGCTGCCGGGACCGCAACAAAGGCAGCCAAAGCGAGCATCGGGTCCAATAGAAAACATTGAGTAACCAGAGCTGTAACGACCAAAGAACTGCGCAACAACGAAGACAGCGCATCGACCACCGAGAACACGATCAGCTGCACATCGGTGGTAAAACGACTCACCAATTCACCCTGCTGGCGAGAGTCGAAAAATCCCATCTCCAGTTTGAGCGTATGTTCAAAAAGCGCGTTGCGAAGGTCCACCACGACATGCGCACCAACCCAGCGGATGACGAAGAACTGGGTGGCATAGGCGATGCCCTTGATGATCACCACAGCAACCAACACCCAGCCGATATAACGGAGATCCCCTTGCCCCTCGCCAAAGACGTTGGCGAGCCAAGGAAAATGCTTGGTGACCGTAACAAAGCCGCGCTCGCCGCCGGTCACGAGATGGCTGATGCCCGGACCGATGAGGAAGGCATAAGAGGCGGTCGTTAAGGCGAGTACCACCATAGCAAGCAAGCCCAGGGGCAGCCACTTACGATAGGGAAAAGCAAAACGTAAAAGTCGACGGTACAAAGCGCTTACGAGCCTCGGGTGATGCGCCGCGGTAGACCGGCGACGGCTGCCATCGCTTCGAGTACGATCTTGCCGCTCATCTTGGATTCACCGGCGACTCGGTCGGGGAAGATGATGGGGAATTCTTTTATCGAAAAACCAGCGAGGTGAGCGCGGTATTTCATCTCGATTTGGAACACATAGCCCTTGGCGGCAACGGCATCGAGATCAAGCTTTTCTAACACTTCACGGCGCCAGCCGACGAAACCTGCAGTGAGGTCACGCAATTTAACGCCGAGTACGCTGCGGGCATAAAAGGATCCACCTCGGCTAAGAATACGCCGGTGTAGCCCCCAGTTTTCGACACCACCGCCTTTGATCCAGCGCGAGCCGATGGCGACATCATGTTTTTCTAGGGTGCGAAGCATGTCCACGAGATAGGGTGGCTGATGTGAAAAGTCGGCGTCCATCTCGACGATGCGCGTGTAATCACGCTCCAAGGCCCAGCGAAAGCCCGCCA
>JAPKCE010000252.1 GCA_028823075.1 Myxococcota bacterium | reverse complement strand
AGATAAACGAGCGGATGCCCGTTAATCTGTTGGTGGAGTACTGGAAACTGACTACGAAGCGCCGCCCCATCCCAGATCATCAATGAATCTCTTGGATCATCGAGCGCACCCGCTGGAGGGTCGACTCAGAGCGCGACGGATCGCCCAAAAGCTCGATCACTTCGCCAGCGAAGGCTTCGGCTAACAATTGCTTGGCAGCCAGTTCATCAAGCCCGCGACTGCGCAGGAAGAACATCGATTTTTCGTCCATAGCGCCGCAACTCGCACCGTGACTCGCTTCGACGGCGTCAATGCAGATAAGCAACTGCGGGCGCGCATCGAATTCAGCGCCATCGCCGAGTAGAATACCACGGCAAAGCTGATGGGAACTGCAGCCCGCCGCACCCTCTTTGATCTCGACTCGGCCGCTGAACACCGAACGCCCTCGGGCACCCACTAAGCCCTTAAACAATTGCTGAGAATGGGTGTCGCTGGCGCCGTGATGCAGTGTCAAATGTTGGTCATGATGCTGTCCCAGCTTGGGCAACATGAGGCCGGCAAGTTCCGCCCTAGCCTGAGGCTCCGCAAGGTCAACCTGAAGGTCATGGCGCGCCAACGCAGCACCAAAATCCATCCAGACCGCATGTAAGTTGGCTTTCTTCGCCAGACGAAATGCCCAAGTCGCAGTAACATAAGATTCGCTACTCATCGCCTGAGAAACGCTCAGGTCGAGGCGGCTCGACTCGGCTAAATCCGCTTCGATCACGAGGTTTAGATGATGCGAACCGCTTGCGTCATCGAGCAGTTCCAGATGGACGCTGCGCTGACAATCCGGATCGCTGAGCAAGAGCAAGTGCTGGTGGCTTTGCCCGGCGCCTTGACCGCGAAGACTCACCCGTAAGGTTTCGTCCCCTGGCGACAACCAAAGCACTGCTAGGTTGGGTTTAGAAGCCAGCGCGGTGTCAGCCCAAGGGCCTGTGGCGAGGGAGCCTAAACAGGCTTTAACGCGCTCAGGATCACGCGTCATGGCAGCCTCTAAATCCAGAAGTTCAGCGCCCTCGCAGATCAGCGAAGCGCTGGCCCTAGAGAGCCCCTCAAGAGCGCGGTACGAGGTGTACTTATTGGCCTCGCGGCGCGACTCAGGCGCCCCCTGAGAATGGCGCGCGACAGCAGCTTCTCGGCTACCCTGCAACGAGGCTAGCTGGCTCAAGTGCTGGCCTCGTTTTCTATCCAACCGTAGCCTTCGGCCTCAAGCTTATGAGCCAAGTCTTTATCGCCGCTTCGAACGATTCTACCACCCGCCAACACATGAACGTAATCGGGAACGATATAGTCGAGAAGACGCTGGTAATGAGTCACCAGCAAAATCGCCCGGCCTTCGCTACGAAGCTTATTAACACCCTCGGCGACGACGCGAAGGGCGTCGATGTCGAGCCCCGAATCGGTCTCATCGAGCAGCGCCAAAGTCGGCTCCAAAACAAGCATCTGAAAAATTTCGTTGCGCTTCTTTTCGCCGCCAGAAAACCCGACGTTTAAGGAGCGGTTAAGCAGGCCTTCGTCGAGTTCAACACAAGCTGCTTTCTCGCGCACCATGCGCAAGAATGCGACCGCCGGCATGGGGCCCTTACCTTCATGTTTACGCCGCGCATTTATGGCAGCTTTCAAGAAATACAGGTTGCTGATTCCAGGAATTTCGACGGGGTATTGAAAGGCGAGAAACAGCCCCTCACGAGCGCGAATCTCCGGCTCGAGAGCGAGCAGGTCCGCCCCTTGGTAGTCCACACCGCCTTGCGTCACCTGGTAACCGGGCCGCCCTGCCAGAACATGGCAAAGGGTCGATTTACCGCTTCCGTTGGGGCCCATGATGGCATGCACCTCGCCGGCTTTAACAGTCAGATCCACACCCTTCAAAATGGCCTTGTCGTCGACCGCCACGTGAAGGTTATTAATGCTCAACATAGATCGATCACTCCGCGCAGAAAGCGCTCTAATATCAACCGACAGTACCCTCTAAACTCACCGCCATAAGCTGGGTCGCTTCAGCGGCAAATTCCATCGGTAACTCTTTAAAAACATCCTTCCAAAACCCGGAGACGATGATGCCCACCGCCTCCTCAACGCCGATTCCGCGCTGCTGACAAAAGAACAGTTGGTCTTCGGAGATACGCGAGGTCGTAGCCTCGTGTTCAACCTGGGCCCTGGGGTTCTTAATCTCTAAATACGGAAAGGTATGCGCACCACATTCATCGCCAATAAGCAGCGAGTCGCATTGCGAAAAGTTGCGCGCTCCAACGGCGCTTTTCTTAATATCGACGAGGCCGCGGTAGCATTGCACCCCTCGCCCCGCAGAAATGCCTTTGGAGATGATGGTCGAACGCGTATTTTTGCCGATATGAATCATTTTCGTTCCGGTGTCGGCCTGCTGACGCCGGTTGGTCAAAGCCACCGAATAGAACTCTCCGACGGAATCGTCACCGATCAGCACACAACTCGGGTATTTCCAGGTGATCGCTGAGCCGGTCTCAACCTGGGTCCACGAAATCTTGGAGCGGGCACCGCGGCAGGCGCCGCGCTTGGTGACGAAATTATAGATACCGCCAATGCCTTCTTCGTCGCCCGGATACCAGTTCTGGACCGTTGAATATTTGATCTCGGCGTCATCAAAAACAACCAACTCGACCACCGCAGCATGAAGTTGGTTTTCGTCGCGTTCAGGCGCCGTGCAACCCTCGAGGTAGCTCACATAACTGCCCGCTTCGGCGATGATCAAGGTGCGCTCAAACTGACCCGTATTGCGTTCGTTGATGCGGAAATATGTCGACAACTCCATGGGGCTGGTGACGCCTTCAGGGATGTATACAAAACTGCCGTCGGTAAACACCGCAGCGTTGAGGGCCGAGAAAAAGTTGTCTTGCGCAGGGACCACGGAACCGAGGTATTTTTTTACTAACTCGGGGTGGCTCTGGACAGCTTCCGAAATGGGGCAAAAAATCACGCCGGCTTCGGCTAAAGTATCTTTAAAAGTGGTGCCCACGGACACCGAATCGAAAACCGCGTCGACCGCTACATTAGCGAGGCGTTTTTGCTCCAATAAAGGGATGCCGAGCTTGTCGTAGGTCTCCAAAAGCTTCGGATCAACTTCGTCTAAACTACCCAACTTTTTAATGCTTTTCGGCGCCGAATAATAGCTGATCGACTGATAATCTATGGGCGCAATGTTCAGGTAAGCCCAGTCAGGCTCCTTCATGGTCTTCCAACGAGCAAAGGCTTTGAGACGAGAGTCGAGCAACCATTGGGGCTCGTTTTTCTTGGCAGAAATGAAACGAATAACACCCTCATCGAGTCCAGGAGGCAGGGTGTCGGATTCAATATCCGTTACAAAGCCGTATTTATAGTCCTGCGCTGCGATGGCCTTAACTAACTGATTACCGCTCATAAGCGTATCTCCTCAAGGTTGAATTCGGAGCGTGTCATGTCCGACAGGCTTATGCTCGAAAGGGCTTCTCGGACCGCCTCGTTGATCTGCATCCAGGGTGCTCGAACCGGGCAATGCTGTTCGTGGCTACAGGCATCATTTCCAGGTGCAGCACTGCATTCGGTAAGGGCGATAGGCCCCTCGAGGGCCTCGATCAAGTCGGCGATGCGAATCTCGCTGGCATCACGGCCCAAAGCGTAACCGCCGCGCATGCCTCGCGTGGAAACCAAAAACTTATGGCGGCTCAGAACTTTCAGTACTTTACCGACGGTCGGCATGGGCAACGCGGCATCTTGGGCGAGCTCTCGAGCCGTTCGCAAACCCTTTGCGCGCGCCACATGAACCATCAAAACGATGGCGTAATCCGTAAGTTTGCTCATGCGAATCATGTGCAGCTCCCAGGAAAGCGTACCATCTAGGTACTACTTTAATTAGAGAAACAGAACTAATGCGGTGCGGTATTGGAGATGAGGGGTGAGAAATGCAAGCGTTTATGCCGCCGACTCCCCCTTGCAAACAGTTAACTTAAAAGCCGCTTACGAGCGAAAGAGCGAGCTGGGGTGTCGTCTCGTTGTCCAAACCGAGTTGACCGTCGCTGTTCAGCCCCCAAGCGAGCACTTCATTGTTAGCGCCAAGGGCAAGGTTGCTTTTGCTCCCCACACCACTGGCCATGGCGCTGATATCCACGGTGGCAAGCACCCCAACAGGCACCCTTTGATTACTCTGAAGACCATCACCTAGTTGGCCGTATTCGTTAAAACCGGTACAAACCATGGTTCC
>JAPKCE010000251.1 GCA_028823075.1 Myxococcota bacterium | reverse complement strand
AAGAAAGATTCCTGCTACCAATACTCAGCGTGTGGGATAAACCCGTGCAGGAGTATAATGAACCTCCTGACAAGGGCAGCGCACAGTACTTGCGTGAATATCCACTAAAGTTGGGAGCGTTTGCGATCATTCGAATCTTTGCTTTAATATCTGGTTTGGCTTTCGCAGGTAGCGCGCAGGCGCAGAGCGAACAAGAACCGCGATTAGCGCCAGAGCTTACCGCGGCTTGCGATGCCGATACGCTCTGCCTGACTCGCGCCGATTTAGCGCTCCTCTTTAGCGCCCGCGCGTTTGCCGAAGAAGGACTCTACCAACAGGCGCAGGCACGCTATCAAAAGCTGATCTTAGAGCATGCGAGCAGCCCCTTTGCAGCCATCGCCGAGCGCGAGTTAGAGTTGCTCAAAACGGCTCCTTTCCGGACGGGCCCCATGCCTTTAAACGCCGATCAGATACCGCGTCGACCGGGTACTTTTACGGGTATCTTACTGGGAACGGGCTTAGCGTCTTTCACCACCCTTTCGTTCTGGGTGGCGGCAGGCTCCGTTGAAGAACCGGCCATCATCACCACCGTGCTGGCGGGAGCGGGCGGCGCCTATCTCGCCTCTCGGCGACTGAAGGCCCACCCAGAAACTCTAGGCGTTACGGACAGCGCGCTGCTCGGCGCGGTGTGGCTGCCGGCCGCGGCGCTGATCAACCTAACTATCCACGACGTGGACTTAGGTGATGCCCTTGTCCCAACAGTCGCCGGCCTGGCGACCCTTGGTGCGGGAATCGGCTACCATCTGTCTCGCAAACTCGACTTGCACGCGGGCGCCGTGACTTTGGCCTGGTCCGGGGCCGTTCTCGGCGCGGTCGAGACCTTCCTAGTTATCTTCTCCGCTGCCCCCGAAACCGAGAGTATAGAGGTGATCATCGGGCTCTGTAGTCTCGGTTCCCTAGCTGGACTGACGACTGGTGCCCTTTGGGCCAATAATCGACGTTTCTCGGCGGGACGAGGGCGCATCATGACGATTGCCGCTTACGGAGCGGCGGGGCTAACCGCCGCGACGCTGTCATTCGCCGGTGTCGATAAAGCGCGCATTCATGCCGCAGCTGCCGCTGCCTCTTTTCCGCTGGGCGCAGCCCTCGCTTACCTCTTTACTGAAGAGATGGAATCCAATGAAAAACATAGCGTAGCAAATGCGGGTTTGCTGTGGGCCCTTCAAGGTACCGAAGACGCCGCGCGCGGCGCGCAAGAAACCGTATCGAGCGCGACAGAGCCTTCTCGGTAACGCTTGTAATTCCAGGATAACTAGTTTGGCATCGGGCCTGCAACTGATGCCGGTATGCTACTCGACCAGCGCTGCGCTTACTTTTCACTAGGACTGCTCTTTGCTCTTTGGGGGGCAGAGCCTGTCTTCTCGCTTCCGAGCGCATTGGCGCTGCTGCTGTGCATGGCGCCGCGCGAGCGCTCAGTTAGCTTGTTTATTTGCTGTCTAGGGTTCGCGCTCGGCTGCTACGCCTGGAGTTTTCAGCTCCCTTTGACGCTTCCAGCATCCCTTAACGCAAGCGTCGAGCGGAGCACCGTCGACCCGCGACAAAGCGTCGTTTTACGCCATGAACTTGGCTTGCTGCGATGGCATGGTGGCGGCAAGCGCTGGTGTGCCGGAACTCGACTCCAATTTAAAGCCCAACTCCGACCGCCCATCCCGCAAGCACAACACGGACAAAATGCGGCGTACCGCCGCGCCTTTGCCAAGGGCGAACTCGGTCGTCTGAGCCACGTTAGCGAACTCAAGATCGTCGCTCTTCCTTCCGCCTGGAACGCCTTCGGGTGCCACTTACGCCAAGGCTTTAACGACCATCTCGAACGCCTTTTCGAGCCTCGTCTACGCAGCCTGGCGCGGGCTCTCTTCCTGGGCGAAAGGGAATCGGGACTGCAGCCAATTCGCGGCCATATGAACGCCCTCGGGCTAGCGCATCTCATCGCCGTCTCGGGGCTTCACGTAGGCACTGTGCTGGGTTTTTTGTTGCTGCTGCTGCGCCTGCCTTGCCTTTTGAGCCCACGCTATACCCTCAGCGGGCGCCTCCTAGGCGGAGTCATTTTAGGGGCCTGCACCTTTGTCTGTTGGTGGTGCGCTTGGCCGGTCGGCGGGGTGCGGCTGATGGTATGGGCCGCCGTCGCGCTGATAGCGCCTCACCGCCCGCTAACGGTTACGGGCTGGGTGAGCCTGCTCTTCATGCTGCTCTATCGGCCGGCTTTTGCCGCTGATCTCGGTTTTCTTCTCAGCCATGGGATCTCGCTCGTTCTCGTCCATGGGCTGCGGCATTGGCGAAGCCCCTTAGCCGTCCCAAGTCTTGCCGCCCTTGGGAGCATGCTTCCTCTTGCCTTAGTCGGTCTACCCAGCGCCTTGCTCAGCGCACCGGTGAACCTGGTGTTGGTGCCGGCCTTCATCGGCGCCTTCGGGCTGTCCATGACAGCCTTAGTGTTCGGTCTCGATTCATGGCTATCACTGCCGCTGGGCTGGTTCGTCGACCTCACCGAAACCTTGGCTGTCGAGAGCGGAGCAAAGCAGCTTCATTTTAGTGTAGGGATTCGCGCCTGCGCCGGTCTGCTCGTCGCCAGTTTGCTCGCTTTAAAGCGGCGTGGAGGCTGCGCTCTGGCGGCGCTCGCTATCGCCAGTTGGCAAGCTCCGAACGAGCCTGGAATGCAGGTTTGGATGCTGCCGATCGGCCATGGAGACGCTGCCCTGGTTAGCCACGGCAACAACCAGGTGGTGATCGACATGGGCCCCACTGAGCGACAGTTTCAAAGCACGGTCCTGCCCCTTCTTCGCGGGCGCCCCGACCTGGCCATCATCAGCCATGCAGACAGGGATCATATCGGCGGCCTAGGCGCGCTTTGTCGGGCCAGTCGGCCCAAGCAAATTTGGGAACAAACGGGACAGCTACCGACTTCGTGCCCAAGTGCTACGCCTCCTCGCCCCCTAAGCTTTGGCGAATTGAAAGTCGAAGCTTTGGCTCAAGCTGATGACTGGTTGAAGGGGCGCAACGAACGCAGCTTGGTGACAGCCATTAAAGGCGAGGGCGTACGCCTCTTATTTTTGGGCGATATCGGCCTGGATCGCGAAATGGATCTCGACGGACGTTTTGGGCGTGCCGATTTGGTCAAGATGCCCCATCACGGCAGTCGCAGCAGTTCAAGTTTGGCGCTTATTCGCGAAACTCAACCTAGATTTGCCTTTGTTGGCGCCGCTCCTGGGGATCGCTTTGGTCACCCTCACACGGAGATTCTAAGGCGCTGGCAAGAGCATCGGGTTCGCGTAGAAATCGCCGATCAAGCGCCACGGTGCCGAGTGTTTCAACGCGGGCGACCCGACCAACGCTGCCTAGCGCTCAACTTCTTGCGCCGCGCACCCTCGCGGTGACACCTTTCGGAAACTTGCACGTCGCCGCGCAAAGACGCAGTTAAAGGGCTATGAATATCTGTTTCGCATTCATGGCCTTGCGCTCCTTCATCATCGTCACCCCAGAAACGGTTGACGATGAGCCGGCAGCGGTACTTTTAAATCAACAACTGCGCCAAGTCGTGCGCGCTCATCGTGAAGAGACCTTTGGTTTGCTCAGCCTAAGCTCGTTTATGCGCGGCCAAAAGAGCCAGCATGGCGCCTTGAGACGGCAGGCCAGCAAACTGCTCGACCAAGCGAGCAACGCCTACGACGAGCTCGATGTCGAAGGCGCAATCACGTCTTTGAGGCAGGCTCTAAAAGTAGCGGGACAGGCTTTGGCGAGCAGCAAAGGGACGGCGACCTGGCTAGATATCCGTTTGCAACTGGGTCTGCGGCTTTGGGAGACAGACGACGCAACCGGCGCCGAGTTGGTAGCACAAACCCTAGCGCTGTCACCCAAACAGAAACTGCCGAAAGGCACGCAGTTGAGTGAGACGATGGGGCTAGCTGTCGCCAAGATGAGGCGTGCGGGTGACGGCGGCAAACGCTTAAAGTTCACGGCCGATTCAAATATGTCTGTCCACGTCTCGGGGCGCTCCTGCATCACCCCTTGCAGTATACAAGGGCTACCTAGCGGTATGATCCCATGGCGAGCTACCGGGCCAGGCATTATGACCTTAGGCGGGGTCGCGAAGGCAGGAGAAACGGTTCAACTCAAGCCTCAGCGTTTACCCAAACTCGACGCCTTCGTTCTCGGCCTCAACCCCCTTTGGACCCTCGAGCCCAAAGAAGCAGACCGACTGTTG
>JAPKCE010000250.1 GCA_028823075.1 Myxococcota bacterium | reverse complement strand
ACGCTATGATTCAAGGTCTTGAAGCCAACGAAGCTACGATTCCAAAAGAGAAATATGCCAGTCAAAAAGAGGCTTATGATTTCACCAAGGCCATTTACGACAAAATGCGCATGGGCGACTACAAAGCTGAGGTGACCTCCCGTAAAGACAGCTTCCGCTTGGACCTTTTCAACATCCGGCAAGCCGACGTTGGCGGCAACAACACCTTGCTCGCCGACTTCGCAATGTGGAACTTTCCCGGCGAACTGTCGTACGGCCCGTTTAGCTCGAGCGTCTGCCTAGGCCCCAACACCATGGCCGATGGTCAAAAGGCACTCGAAGCGTTTGAAGCTTGGAAGAAAGAGGCGCTAGAGATCGTCAACAGCCACATTGAAGAGCAGACGGACTTTGGCAAATCAGAAGCCCAAGCGCGCCGCGAAGCCTACAAGCCCGCGGAGAGCATCATGATGGATGCCTTCGGCGGAGAGCTCAAACTTCCGCTCAACGAAGAGAAATTCTTCTCCAACCTTTGCATCAAAGGAGGGCGCCGTCAGATCGACGCCGACAGTTCCGAGCCTTATGTCATCTACAACCGGCCCTCGCGCTTCATCCCCGACTTTCCTCGCGGCGTGGTCATCGGCACCTACATGCTGCCGCTGATCCCCGCTCATTCGAAGTATATGACCATGGAGCTCAGCTACTCGATGCGCACGCCAAACGGTACTCCCGTCGAGTTGCCGGTCAAGTTTGAGCGCTGGGAACTCGACGAAAGCTGGATGATGGAAGGCGGCCGTGACTGGCAAGACGCCAAGGTTTCCGACTAACTAAACCCACCACCCAGATCGAACACGACCGACTCGTCCAGAGTCGGTCTTGTTACTTTTTGGACGAAACAACAAAAAGCAGGGAAAATGCCGTATTGGAGAACCCATGAACGTTGACCCTAACTCCATTTGGTACATCGCCCGCGATGGCGAAAACGTCTGGCAAGGCAGCGCCTCGGATATGTTGCTGTATATCGCCGCCGGCGAGATGCAGGGCAGTGAAGCTGCCTGGACCGACGGCTTTGCCGCCTGGCTTCCAGTGCGCTCTGCGGAAGAAACAGGATGGATCCGCGACGCCGTCTCCGAATACGACGAACGATCCGGCGAACATACCGAATTTTCGAACCCCTCGATTCAGGCGCTTCACTTGCCCGGAGGCATTGACGAGGGCGATTCTCCGTTCGCAGGCCCGCGCCCGCGTCGCGAGCAAGCCCGCCGAGCCAAGGTCGAGCGGCAACGCAACATCAGCACGCCGATGCGAGCTCTTGCCGGGCTCGTCATTGTCGCTGGGGTCGGGTTCTTGGCCTTTGGTCCTAGGCGTGCTCTACAGGCACAGTTCTCGCCCGACCCACCACCTGCCCCAGCAATTACCGCTCCCGTGGCACCAAGTGCTGAGAGGCCGACGCCCGCAGATGCCGGCGAGGTGATTGTTGACGCCCAGCTCGAGAAGAAAGCCGTTGAAGAAACGACAGCAAAACCTGTGGCGGCCGCCGAGCCTGTCGTTGCCGCCGAGCCTGTCGTTGCCGCCGAGCCTATCGTTGCTGCCGAACCTGTGGCGGCTTCCGAGCCGGTTGCTCAGCCGAAACCAGCCACGGAACCTGTTTTGAAAGCGAATGCTGCGAAACAAATTGTCCGCATCGTTCAAAAGAAGGCGGGTAAAGCGACCGTTGCAATGCCCGATATTTCAGCGGACCGCGACTCGGAGATCAAGCATTCGATGACCGCAAGACGGGGCGTCTGGGACGCCTGCGTTCGCCGAGCACAACGGGACTATCCCGGCCTGACCGGACGCCTGAGCTTCATCATCAGCGTAACCAAAGATGGTAACATAAACGGCGTCACTGGACCGACGGGGAATGCCGGAGCGCAATATGCAGCCGGTTGTCTCCTTGGCGAGTTTAGTAGTTTAAGATTTCCTCCTGGGGCAGCCGCACAGGTGCGATTCGCCTACGATACCCCTTAGGAGTCAGCGATGTCGGATCAGGATGACGCCTACCGAGCCGCGGTGCTCGCTTTACTGCTTCACGTTCGCAAGCAAGTGCTCGACGGCGAAGACCCGGTAAAGTTGCGTGAGCGCCTACTGAGCGACGAGAGCATCGACAAATCTTTGCTCGATCAGGTCTGGGTGAGCCTACGTCCGCAACTGGTAAACGAACAGGAAAACAAGGGCATGAGGCTGCGCGTCTTAGGCGCCATTTGGATCGTCGCCGGAGGCGTCTTGGCGGCGCTCACCCTTAGCTATCCGGGAATTGCCAGCATCATGGTGAAAGTACTCACCTTTACCTCGATCGCAGCGGGTGTTTTCGTCTTCCAGTTGGGCAGCCGAGCGGCCGCGCTGGCAACACGAATTTCAGCGATGGACTGGAGCCTAGAGAGCGAAGTCTAGACGTTGACCTCTACCAAAGCCTGCAAACGCTTGATCGTTCGCGCTTGGATCTGACGAATGCGTTCACGACTCAGATCGTAACTTTTGCCGATAGACTCCAGAGTCTCGACGGCCACTCCACCTAGTCCGAAGCGCCGCTTAACAATGTCTTGTTCCATTTTACTCATGCCGGCGAGCAATTTCAGAGCCCGACGACCGTCGAGGCTAACAATCGCCGCTTCATCGGGTAAACGCGCATCAACATCAGCGATCACGTCCATCAGCGAGGCGTCACCGTCGGAGCGGTTGAGTTTAGCGTCCAGGCTGTACGGATCCCGCGGGATAAAGTTGAGCACCTGATCCACTTTTTCGGCGCTGATTCCCATATGCGCGCCGATCTCTTCGTGGCTGGCGTCTCGGCCAAGTTTACGGTTCAATTCACGCATCGATTTGCGGACAGCGCGCCGCGTATCATGAACATGCACCGGCACGCGAATCGTCGAACCGCGATTGAGGATAGAGCGCTCAACCGCCTGACGAATCCACCAATGGGCATAGGTCGAGAAGCGAAAGCCCATGCGCGGGTCAAAGCGGTGTACGGCGCGGATAAGGCCGAGGTTGCCATCTTGAACCAAGTCGAGAAGACCCAGGTTATGATGCTTAAAGTCACGAGCAACGCTGACGACCAAGCGCAAGTTCGATTTCACAAAGCGGTTACGCCGTTCAAGGGTCACATCGAACTGATCAGAGACTTTACGCATCTGGCGAATACCGAGATTACGCTCGAATGGCGCTCGGCTGCCGCGCCCTTGCAAACGCACTGAGATGCGCATCATCACCGTCGAGAAGAAAATACGATCGGGATCTTCGGCCCGGCAATGCCAAGCGAGTTCGTCCAAGACCTTATGCTTGGGGAGATCATCGATATTGGTCGCCGCTGCATGGAGCGCCAAACCTAAAGGCCCGGGCTTCTCATCTTCACCGTCGCCGAGTTCACCAAAGACCTCAGCGGCAGTTCGCAAGCCCCGAGGGATAACGAGCACCAATTGCCAAAAGCGTAGCTCATTGGCCACCAACTCCTCGGCGAGTACGCGCTCCTGATCGGCGCTCAGCAGAGGCGCCTTGGCGATCTGCCCCATGTAACTCGAGACTAAATTCACGCTGGATTTGTCCTTCGGAAAGGGTTTGAAATTTCTTTTAGCCATGAGATCAGCCTCCAATAGGCCGAACTCGGGACGCACAACACAACGCGCTTTAAAAGGCGCGACAGACACACACGATCATAAGATGGTTAACTCTTAGCTCAAGATCAAGTGATCTCGATCACACAAGGAAAGAAACTTATGGGAGGGCTATACTGCCGAGAATTTGCGCTGATTTCGCCCCTGTAACTCGTATATCAGCTGCCGGCTTTTGCTGTAAGAATAGCCACCCCAAAGCCGCGAAGCATGCCGCTTCTCTTAGATCTCCTGACATCCCTAGTTGCGCGAAGGGGCGCAAGGGCATGCGGACCCGTTGTTTGATTTCGCTCATCAAGGTCTGATTATGAGCACCTCCGCCAGCGACGTATAAGGCTTCGGCGTCCTCGCCGTGACGCTCGACAGCTTCAGCGATCAGTTGAGCGCTCAAAGCGACGAGGCTGCGCGCACCGTCGGCCGTGTTGATCCTGTCGGGGAGCAAACTGGCGAGCCGCTCCGAAGAGAACCATTCTCGTGCCAAAGAAGCACCTAAACGCGGGCGGACCTCGCGCAGTAAACGCTCAACAAGTTCTTCGTCTGCGCTACCTCCGGCACTCACCGAGCCGTCCTTATCCATGCTCATCTGCGCGCCGCTGCGCTGCTCAACGAAACGGTCAATCCAAC
>JAPKCE010000249.1 GCA_028823075.1 Myxococcota bacterium | reverse complement strand
TGCACAGATCTGCACGCGAATGCGTGCGGTTCAAGCTGCTTGCATCTGCCGGCATTGCACCCATTGCCTGCCCTCCCCGCTCGCGCTGTTTACATTCAGATCGCACAAGACGATCCGCGAGATTCGAGGCGAAGCCGAGAATCAAGCCCGTCAAAAAGCGCGCATCCACAGCAACCCGCGAGATTCGAGGCAAAGCCGAGAATCAAGCCCGTCACCCTAGCCAGCCCGACTACCCGCGAACCTGCCCATCCCCAAAGATCTGATATTTATAAGTGCAAAGCTCAGCCAGCCCCATCGGCCCACGCGCATGCAACCGGTTCGTGCTAATCCCCACCTCGGCACCTAAGGCAAAGCACTTACCGTCGGTAAACCGAGTCGAGGCGTTGTGGTATACCGCAGCGCTATCAACCTCAGACAAATAGCGGCGCGCTGCGAACTCATCGCCAGTAACGATGGCATCCGAATGCTGGGAACTATGCTCCTGGGTAAAGCTAATCGCCTCATCCAGACCGCTCACCACCTTCAGAGCCAACACCAGATCGAGGTATTCTTCATCCCAATCAGCCGCCCTTGCCGGAAGCGCGCCGGGGAGAAAGGGCAGCGCCTGCGGGCAAGCGCGCAGTTCCACCCCATGTGCCGAAAGGTCGTTGCCGATCAAAGGGAGAACGGTCGCCGCTATCTCCGCATCGATCAGCAGATTCTCGATGGCGTTGCACACGCCTGGGCGTTGTACCTTGGCGTTGAGCACGATGCGCCGCGCCATACCGATATCGGCCGCCGCATGGATATACACCGAACAAAGCCCCTTATCGTGTTTCACCACGGGGATGCGGCTCTGCGCGCTTACGGCGCGAATCAGTCCCGGACCGCCGCGCGGCACCACCAACTGAATCCCCTCTTCGTGCTTGAGCAGTTCGCCCACAAAACTGCGGTCTTGAATGCTCACCAACTGAACTAAATTTGCGTCAAACCCGCCGCTTTGCAGACCGGCACGCATTGCATCAACCAGTGCCATACTGGTTTGTCGCGCCTCTTTGCCGCCGCGCAAAATCACAGCGTTGCCACTGCGCAAACAGAGCCCAGCCGCGTCGACGGTTACGTTCGGGCGACTCTCGTAGATGACCGCAACAACGCCGATAGGCACCGCCACTTTGCGCAGCAGCAGCCCGTCTTCAATGCGCCGCTCATCGAGCACCCTGCCCACCGGGTCGGGCAGCACAGCAACGGCGCGCAAGTCGGTGATCACAGCCGCTAACCGCTCGGAGTCGAGCAGCAAACGATCCATCAAAGCATCGCTCAGCCCGCTGAGCGCGCCGGCGCTCATGTCCTCTAAATTGTGGTGTAAAATATGAGCCTTGGCGTTCTCCAGCGCATCGGCCATCGCACCGATAGCGCGCGTCTTTTGCTCATCGCTAAGCTCAGCGGCCTGACGGCAGGCAGGCTGGGCGCGCCGCACCAAAGCCGCCGCCGCCTGGCGAAGGTCGAGCGTATCGACGCCTTTAGCCAAGCTGTCTCCACGCCTGGCGGTCGCTTGCAGAACTCGGCTCATCAGGCCGTTCGGGTCGCTTTGATCGAGAACCCGCAGGCCAGCTTCGGTCATGCCCGCCTTGCTCGTCACAGCACGCCGTAAAGCCGCAGCGTCGCCGCCTTGATCTTCGAGCAACTCCAGCGCGCCTGCAAAAGTCTGGCGCACCATCATGCGCGCTTCTTCTGCCTCAAAGCCCTGCTCTTTTGCTGCATGCTCAAAAGCCTCGATGAGGCGGAACACAAAGGCGGGCCCACTACCGCTCACCGAAGTCAGCGCATCCATGCGCTCTTCATCGATGAGCAGCGTTTCACCGAGGCATTCTAAGACCGGGCGTAAAGCCGCTCGCTGATTCGGCTGGAGTTTGTCGCCGAGCACCACGCCAACGACGCCTTTGCCCAGTGCCACCGGCGTATTCGGCATGATGCGAACCAGTGCTACCCCATCGGGAAGTTGCTGCGCCAAATCGGCGATGCGCAGGCCAGCGAGCATCGAGACCACCACCTGCCCTTCGCGAAAAGCTCCTTGTAAGGGCAGTAAGCTCATAGGCGCTTGCTGGGGCTTCATGCCCAAGAAAATAATATCGTTTTCGGCAATAAGGTATTCGGCGCTCGGAGCCCGTTTGGGCATTCCAAGCTCCGCAGCCTGGCGCTCCATGCGCTCGCTCGGGTTATACCAAGCTAGCTTGGCGCTCGGATAACCCGAGCCGATCAGCCCGCGAGCGATCGCTGAGCTCATGGTTCCAAAACCCAAAAAACCGATGCTCTGTTGCATATGCTGCTGCCTCGCTACTTCGCAAATAGCTATGCGCTCGTCGGTCGCTGTCGTCGAGAGGCGATCCACACGACCAGCGCGGCACCGCAGCCGTCGGCGAGCAGATCAAGCCATTCGGCGCTGCGGCCGCTGACAACCGTGCCTTGTAAAACTTCGGTCAATGCGCCGTGAGCGAGAGCGAGGCCGAAGGCTAGCCGAAAACGTCCGGGCCAAGCAAAAATAGCGATGCCCGCCATCAAACCCCAAGCGCAGGCGTGCATAAGCTTGTCCAGGTGCGGGATTTCAGGGCCTTGCGGCGCCGGGCCTAAGGCCGCGTAAAACAGCCACGCCATGTACAGCAGCAGCGCAATGCGGGCGCCGTGATCAAGCCGCATGAATCATAATCTGCGCGCCTTTTAAGGTATGACGTCCCGCTCCGTCGATGCTAACTTGAACCAACTCACCCACTTCGGCTGTGCCGATGAAATTGACCAAGCGGTGTTCCGGCGTACGACCGCGCAGAACGAGGGGATCGCGGGCACTAGGACCAAGGACTAAAACCTCCGAGGTCTTGCCGATGCATTCGGCGAGCAAAGAGGTGGTAATAGCGTCCTGCACCCCATTGAGATGCACCAAACGGCGGCGACGCTCGGGCTCTGGGAGCGAGCCTTCAAACGAGGTAGCGCGGGTACCCGGGCGCTCCGAATAGGCAAAGCTGTAGACCGAATCGTAGCGAATCTCTTCGAGAATCGAGATGGTCTCAAGAAACTCGGCTTCGGTCTCGCCGGGGAAGCCAACGATGATGTCACTAGTTAGTGATAGGCCGGGTCGAGCCGCCCTTAAAGCAGCCATCTTCTCGGTATATTGGGCGCGAGTATAACCGCGGTTCATCAGCTTGAGAATACGGTCGCTACCGCTCTGAACCGGCATATGGATATGGGGCTGAATGACGGGCTGAATACGGAAGGCCTCGAGCAGGTCCTCATGCACATCGCGGGGGTAGCCGGTCATAAAGCGCAAACGATGTAGGCCTTCAATTTCGGCAACGCGCAGCAGCAACTCGGCAAAGCGAGGCTCGCCTGGCTGGCGATTCTTTAGATTGTACGAGGTCACGGTCTGACCGAGCAAGGTGATCTCGCAGATGCCATGATTCTCAACCAACATGCGCACTTCATCGATGATCTCTTGCGCCGGGCGGAAGAGTTCACGACCTTTAACGTAGGGCACGATGCAGTAGGTACAGAACTTATTGCAGCCCTTCATGATCTTCACATAGGCGTGGGTGCCTTCCATCCGCCGCTGCGGGCGAATCGGCAAAAAGTCGAACTCGTCAGCGTTGCGCCATTCGGTGGCCGCGACGCGCAAGCGATGAGCGCTAATGCGGGTCACCATATCCGGCAATTGAGCGAGTTGGTCGGTTCCGAAAACCAGATCTAAATGGCGACAGCGGTCGAGCAGGTCGTTACCCATACCCTGGGCGACACAGCCACCAACAGCGAGGATACGGTCGGGGTCGGCGGCGCGCCATTCGCGCAGACGACCAAGCTCGGAAAACAGCTTCTGATCAGCCTTTTCACGCACCGAGCAGGTGTTCAAAATGATCACATCGGCGCTGAGCTTATCGTCGGTACCCACGAAGCCCAAAGGCTCGAGCAGCTCGACCATACGATCGGAATCGTGATCGTTCATCTGGCAGCCGTAGGTAACCACTTGAACGCGGCGTTTTTCGGTATCCATCATTCCCCCTCGCTGGCGGACAGCGGCGCGGCCGTACAGTAAGGCGGAGTTGGGCGCAGTAAGAAAGCGGCTTGTCTCGTTTATCCAGCGAAGGGAACCTTAACGCCGCGCCACCTCGTCGCGAGCCGCACGAATAATATCCGGAATCGCCCGCTTATTACCGAGATGTGCCACCCATAAGGGAATGGAGCCGCCCGGATGGGTTCGCAAGCGGTAGGTGATATGCGTCGCTTTACCGCCTTGTACCGATTTAAGCG
>JAPKCE010000248.1 GCA_028823075.1 Myxococcota bacterium | reverse complement strand
GCGACCCATTGCGCTACTTTACGCTGAGCCGCGGGCATTAAGTCGTCGCCTTCGACAAGCTCATCCACCAGGCCAAAGCGCAGCGCTGTTTCGGGGTCGACCATAGCTCCGCGGCAGCCCAGGTCTTGGGCTACGCGCTGGCCCATGAGCGACGCGTAGACTTCGGTTAACCCGCCGGGAATCGGAATGCCTACAGCCACTTCGTTGAGGCCGATCTTATAACGCCCACGCTGCATAATTCGGTAATCGGTCAGAATGGCGAGCACGCAACCACCCGCCGGACTGTGCCCGCTGATGGCTGTGACGATCATCAAGTCGCTGGTGTACAAACGCAGGCAGAGTTCGTTGAAGCGTTTCCAAAAGCGCGTCATGGCAGCGCGATCCAGCGCCACCAGAGCGGGAACATCGAGGCCCGCGCAAAACATCCCCGGAGCGCCTGTTAGGATGAGGCAACGCAGTTCATCGTCGGCCTCGAGTTGATCAAGCGCTTCGAGCAGTTCGTCGACCATCTGCACGCTGATGGCGTTGGCGCGCGGTCGGTCCAGCGTAAGAGTCGCTGTTTGGCCATCGGTTTCGATACGAATTTGTTTCATAATTTTGGCATCCATGGGCCTTCACCCAAACCCAAGCCCGGACCTGTGGGAATGAGGATTCGGCCGTCTTTAGCGGGTTTGAGCAAAGCGCAGGGGTGAGGGTAAATTAAGCTCAAGGTGTTAAGACCGTGAGCGCAATCGTCTAGGCCCACAGCCACGCCAAAATGCAATAGAGTAGCGATGCCCACCGGTGAATCGTAGAGGCTCGAGAGCACGACTTGTACGCCGCGAGCCCGAGCTGTGCGAGCTAGTGTGAAGGCGCGACCAAAGGAGCCACAAAGTTGAGGTTTGAGCACCAAGATATCGATTTGGCGACGCTCAACGCATTCGATGGCCTGTTCAAAGGAACAGCTCACCAGATCGAGGGCGAGCGGCACGATGCCCGTGGGTAACAGATCGATGAGTTTAGCATCAACCGGGTCTTCAAGGTAATCCAGCCGGAGTTGAGCAAACTCTTCGAGCAGGGAACGGGGGTCTTGACCGCCCTCCAAAGTTTCATTCAGCGCCCCCGCAAGGTCGATGCGCAAATGCATGTCGGGGTAGGTGTTACGAATCAGGCGCAATGATTTGATGCTCTGTTCAAGCCCCACGTCAGGATCGAGTTTTATTTTTAAGGTGTTAATCCCGCGCAGCATCGCACGTGCCGCAGCTGCCATGCTCTGGCCTAACGAGCAGGTCTCGTGAATGGCGACGCTGTGAACGGGTGGGGGCATGGAGCCACCCATGAAGAGGTTGACCAAGTGGGCATACAGCGGAAGCTCTGCCTCATGCGCCAGTTTTACAAACTCGGCAGCTTCACTGGCGAAATCGTCGATTTGCTCTTGGACCTCGCCAAACCCCGGTAAGCAAGGCGCATCACCGATACCGAAAGGAGCGCTCGGATGCTCGCCGTGGGCGTAGACCCAGCGCCCCTCAAAAGCCTCAAACACACCTTGGGCGGTGGGCAATGCATGGCGTAAACGCATGCTGTAATAGCGCTCGGCAGCTTCGTCGTCGCCGTCGTTTTCGAGGTCCTGGAATCCCACAATATACCCCTTTGCTGAGCCTTGGCTAACGGGTGAAGCGGCGGCCGCCAAGCCGGCCTGCCGTGATACGTTCAAGAACGGCCTCAGGGGCTTCGAGAATCAGGTTGTGCCCGCAAGCCGAAAAGCGCTGTTTACGGGCTTGTGGCCAAAGCTTGTGCAAGCGCTCGCAGCGGCCAACATCCACCGCCTGTCGGTCGCCGTAAAGAAGCTCGATCGAGGATTCACGAGTTACCAGCCCGCCCTCAACGCAGCTTCCCGAACCCAATTCCCGAAGGCTCCTCGCCAGGCCGCTCGGCTCCTGGCCTAGTCGCATCATGCGCTGTTGAGCGAGGCTTTGTGCGGCCATTCTCTGCTGTCCGGCAAAGACAGGTAGGCGCTCCCAGTAGTCCGTGTTGGCGCTTTTGCTCTGGGAGCAAAATTGTGCCGCTAGGAGATCGTCACTTAAGCGGCGAGCACGCGCTGCGGCAGGTGCTAAGCCGGGATGAGGTGCGATAAGCAAGGCGCGCTCGAGCGCAGGTCCAGCGCGTAACAAAAGACGACGAAGAATGCGGCTTCCCATCGAATAACCGATAAGACTCACGGCTTCGCTTTGTTGGCCGACCCAGTCATCGATCTGGCTGAGCAATTCGTTCCAGCCACCTTTGAAACCACTTGCCTCACCATGCCCCGGAAGGTCGACGCTGGTGCAGCTAAAGCCCTGCTCGACGAGTGTGTTGCTCAGTCCAGCCCACTGCGAGCGGTCGGCAAAAAACCCGTGTAAAAATAATAGTGTTTCGCCTTCGCCGCGGCGATGAAAGCGTAATTTCGAAGGACTCAAGGGCAATGTTGCCCGTCTTCGGGCTGGCAATAGTCACCGATGACGCTACCGCCGCCGGCGCGGCGGATCTCTTCACAGGCAAAGCCTACTGGGCAGCCACCTGAGCCCGCATCACAAGGGGTAACGCAACGGAAATTCGAGCAGGCGCCGCCGCTGCATTGGCCGGCCAGGTTTTGGTTGATGTCGGCGCCAACGCAGGTTTGTCCGCCGGGGCATTCACGGTCGCGAAAGCAGCCGTAGGCCTGGTCACAATACTGGCCGCCTTCGGGGCAGTCTCGATCACCCGTACAGGCTAAGCGGGTGGGAATGCCAAGGCATAAACCGTTACCGCATTGGCCGGCGATCATCTGGTTGCAGGCGACGCAGAGTCCACCCGGAAGGCCGTCCCGGCACATGCCTCGGCGCGTGTCACAATGCCTTCCTGGGCCGCAGAAGAGATCGACCTGACAAGCTAAGCTGCATTGGTTGCCCATGCAGATTTCATCGACACAGCTTCCTGCCTGACAGGCGCGATCCAGCGGACAATCAGCGTGGCTGTCGCAGCCTTGTTGGCAGCGTCCAGCTTGGCAGGTTTCGCCTAAGGGACAATTGCTATTGTCGGCGCATCCGGGGAGGCAGCGCCCCGCCTGGCAGATGGTTCCATGGCTGCAAAACGAGTCGTCTTCGCAGGCCGCCGGAGGGTGACAGAGCGAGTCGACACAGCGCCATTGAGCAGCGCAGTCGTTGTCGTTGGCGCAACTCGCCTGGCAGCCGCCATCGACACATCGGTTACCCGGCGGGCAGTCGGTTTCGGCGCGACAGCGCGGCGGTACACTGCAATCGCCCAAAGCCGGAACGCATTGTGAAGCGTTTTCAAAAGGCCAGCAAACCGAGCCGATCGGACAGGCATCTTCGTCTTCGCTGCAGTCGCTGCCGCAGGCGCCGCCCGGCAAGCAGAGGTCTTTAGTGCCACCGCATTGGTTGGAGCTCTCGCAAGGCTCGCAGAGGCTGCGCCTCGGCGAACAGCTGCCGTCGCTGCCGCAAAATTCGCTGGGCGCACAAGCGGTGTCACTAGCGCAGCGCCCTTCTTGGACTTCACATTGCCCGCTGTAGGGGTTGCAGATCTGAGCCTCCGGACAGACGCCAGACGAGGCGCAAACGCAAAGACCGGTCCAGGAATCACATCCAAAGCCCGATGGGCAGTCTTCTTGCGCCATGCAATACACGGGCCCCTCGTTTGCAGGCGCTGGCGCGTCATCGCCACAGGCGACGAAGAAGAATCCACAGATGAGAACAGCAAAGCGCATAACGGTTCTTAACTTATCGCCGGTAGTTTCAACGAAGCCTGCATCGAAAATAGCATTTCGCCCATCGGAAAATCTGCGGAGTTCGGGTTTTACCGCCCTGTCCAAAATAAGAATGAGCAGTTAATGTTGATCGGTAGCGCAGTCTTTGCGGGTTGTTGGGCTTTCGCTCGCTTCGCTTGGTTTCGTTGTTTACTATCTCTTACTGTAACACCTCATCTTTGCTGCTCACTGCAAATGCTAGTTCCGGTATGTTTCTTGCAAAATTTTTCGGTTGAACCCGGGAGGCAAAATGCATTTCAGATTGTCTGTATTGATCGCGCTCGCCGCAGCATGTGGTGATCAAGTGATCCACGTACCCTTTGAACGCCTTTGCTCGGAAGATATGCCGTGTTTGGCGGGCAGCTTGTGTAACGACGTTGGTGTTTGTGTTGACGACCCCGGTTCCGATGCGGGTGTTGTCGTAGGCGCTGATACCGGCGGCGGAGTGGTTCCTGGTGCTGATGCCGGCGGCGGAGTCGTTCCCGGTGCTGATGCCGGCGGTGGAGTCGTTCC
>JAPKCE010000247.1 GCA_028823075.1 Myxococcota bacterium | reverse complement strand
CATCAAAAAGCAATTCGACCTTATTGCCTGCGCGAACCAGCGAGCCTGTGTTGGCATCGTTGCGCTCTTCAAACTCGGCGCCAAGTCCAGAAACAGAAGGTGGGCTTTGTTTGAAGGGCCGCGTCCGGCTCATTGGCGGTGCTTGCTTCTCGAATCCATCCCCACTCAGAGTCGCTTTTCCAAAGGGCCGAACTGGCGCCATAGTCGACGCATTTATCGGCAATTTCGGCAGAGCCGGAAAGCCCGTCACTTGTGGCAAACGAATTCTTGGCACGATGGTCTCCCACTGCCCTTATCGGCAGCTTCGCATCATCGTTGCGCTAATAATGCGCACCTATTTGACAGTCGACACCATAGTCCCAAACGTTTTTGAAGCCGCCTTCGATCTCGCCTAGGCGAACTTGCGAATCGACGCCTTCACCATAGGCTGCCGTCGAGAAGTTTTTCTGGGCGCGCACGTTGAAGGCGAGGAAGGGAAACAGTTTCCAGCGCACAGCGCCGACAAGAACCTCGTTGTCCTTATCGAGTTTGAAGGCTTGGTCGAAAGAGTCAAAGCCGCGCAGGTGGTAGGTGCCAAAGATTTCCAGAAAGAGCAGCGGCATCTCGGCGTGAACCATGAGATGCTGATAACGGTTGTCGTCGTTGCTGCCACCGCTCACCGAGGCATTCTCATAGCTGACTTGAAGGCCGTAGGATTTGGGTTTGGCAAACGCCCAATCGATGAAATATCCGAGGCGGCCTTTATCGGCATCGGCGCCTTCGCCTAGCCCTTGCAACCAGACCATTTTGGTGGGGCTTTGCGTGCCGTCTTTACTCTCGAACTGGTAGCGTTGCTGCGCGTAAAGGCTGTCGAAATAAGTGGGTACAAACTTGGCATCGAACATGCGTCCTTCGAGGCGAATACGCATGGCCGTCGTGTCTTTACCCGAACCAAAGTTGAGGCGAGCCAAGGCGCCAACAGCCAAGCCCGTTCCGGGATCGGCACCTTCCACTCCGAGTAAACTGACATCGCCGTAAACCTTTAAGTCGGTTTTAGCGTCGGCGCTTTTATAGGCCTTATACTCAACATCAATGCCGGTTGCCGAGACGGCGCTGCGCTCGGTAACCTGAGGCAGGTAACCGTTTCCCGTGTCCAGGCGAACCATCCGGCTGGTGCAGGTCGATGTTCCATCAGCACAGTAAGTATCGATGGCCTTGGGCGCCTGCATATCTTGCACATGAGTCAGGCCGATACTCAAACTACGAAGTCCCGCCGGACTCTTTTCCGGGTCGCCATCCGAGACAGCGCCCACCGGCTTAATGAACCCGAGCACACCCCACAAATAAGGGTTGGTTACTGAGGAGGCAAAGGCTTGGAAGCCGCCATGTTTGGTGTAGGCGTCAAGGCTTAGCGAGGTATAGATCGTGTCCGTTTCCAGGTTCGGATTAAAGCGGCGCAAGATCGTTCCATGCCCGAGGCTGGCCGCACCCACACGGCTGATGTTCAAGAAAACCGCGTCTTCTTTTTTGCCGTATTGAGCGTACAAAATGGCGGCAATGAAGTCCTCTGCCTGATCGTAATCTTCGGGGCGGATCGTAAAGCTTTGATCGCTGAGCAGGCTCGAGACCTCGGGGCGGGTGCTGTAAAGCGGCGCCCGAAGCGGCAGATGAAAGCCAAGTCGCCAAGTATCTTTAATAAGATGAATTTGCGGACTAACCTTGAGGAAAATATCCTCGCCGATGGTATCAAAGCCGATGCGCACCCCGTATTCGCTGCGCCGAGGAATGCGCACGTTGGCACCCGCCGAGGTCAGGTTACCTTTGATGAAGGGGAGCTTTTCTTTCTCTGGCTCGTCGGTTTTAGCCTCGTCGGTTTTAGCCTCGTCGGTTTTAGCCTCGTCGGTTTTAGCCTCGTCGGTCTTAGCTTCGTCGGTTTTAGCTTCGTCCGTCTTGGCTTCGTCGGTTTTAGCTTCGTCGGTTTTAGCTTCGTCGGTTTTAGCCTCGTCGGTTTTAGCCTCCCCGGTCTTTACCTCGTCTGTTTTAGCCTCGTCGTTTGGAGCCTCATACGCCGGCGCCTCTTCGACAGCGGGCGCCGGTTCCGGAACCACCGTTTCATCCTGATCAAAAGCCGAACCGGCCAACAAGAAAACACCCACCAAAGACATGCGTTTCATTCGAGACTCCCCAAAAGATCAGATTCTTTTTAAAGCAGGAATTAGATTTGAGCAAGCCCATAGCGTTGACAGCGCCGACTCACTGGCCCAGCGTCTGCTTGATGAAGAAACCAGCCAACGAACGAGTCGATGTTGATGATCTCCGAAAGCGCCTTGAACTGCTGCGTCGTACTTGGGACCGTTATTTCCAGGGAGTCGAACGTTTACCGCCGGCGGCCATGCGCGAAAAGTTCACCAGGGAGCTGCATCGAGCCCGAATGGCTAACGACCTCCACGGCACCGACCGCTTTCGCCTCCAACAAGTCCAACAGCGCCTCAACAGCTACGCCAGACTGTGGGATCGCAACATGCGCGCCATCGAAGCCGGCACCTTTAAACGTCACGTCGCGCAAATGGAGCGCAAACGAGCCCAGACAACCGCGCTGCCAGGCGACGACACTTTTGCCGAATATGCAGCCATCTGCGAACGAAACGAAACAGCGCCGCCAGAACGCTCGGATTTTCTTGAGCAACTGGCCGCTAAGCGCAAAAAGTTAGAGGCGAAACACGGCGTCTCGCTTCGCTTTTCAGTCACGGAAAAAGACGGAAAGCCCTCGCTCAAGGTCGTAAGAGCCGAAGAGAACTAAGGAGTTAGTGACTCTGAGTGGTCTGATGACAGGCTTCGGCCCAGGCCAAATCATCCAAGGCATCTTGCCAGTGAGGATCGGACGGGCCGCTAATTGCGCCCAATTCAGCTTTCGCTTTTTCGACCATTTCCACAGCTTTTGAGGCGCGCATGTCGCCCCATTCCACCAAGCGGTCGGCAAGTACAGTGACGCGATCGGCGAGCACTTCACAAACACCACTTCCCAGCGCCATCTTCTCTTCTTTGCCGCCCACGGCGATACGAATCACACCGGGCTTCAACAGCGATAAGAGAGCCGTATGCCTAGGCAGAATAGTAAACACGCCCTCGCTGCCAACCAAGGTTAACTCGTCAACCTCGCGCTCGATAGGCTGAGCGCCCGGAACGATCATGCGCAGCTGTAACTTGCTCATCGTTTCTCCCTAAACCGATACCTTTTAGATAAGGGTCTTAGCCTTTTCGAGGGCCTCATCGATGGTACCGACCATGTAGAAAGCGTTCTCGGGAAGCTCATCGTGCTTGCCCGCGATGATCTCTTCGAAACCGTTGATGGTGTCTTCGAGTTTGACGTAAACACCGGGCGTTCCGGTGAAGACCTCGGCGACGTGGAAGGGTTGCGACAAGAACTTTTGAATTCGACGAGCGCGGGAGACCGCCTGCTTATCTTCGTCGGATAGTTCATCCATGCCGAGAATGGCGATAATGTCCTGCAGATCTTTGTAGCGTTGCAGAATGTTCTGCACGTCACGAGCCACTTTGTAATGGCGCTCGCCGACCACCTGCGGGTCGAGAATGCGCGAGGTGGAATCCAGCGGATCGACCGCCGGGTAAATACCGAGTTCAGAGATCTCACGAGACAACACCGTGGTGGCGTCGAGGTGAGCGAAGGTCGTTGCAGGCGCCGGATCAGTAAGATCATCGGCCGGCACGTAAACAGCTTGCACCGAAGTGATCGAGCCGCTCTGCGTGGTGGTGATGCGTTCCTGTAGCGCACCCATGTCGGTGGCCAACGTGGGCTGATAACCCACGGCGCTGGGAATACGACCCAGCAAGGCAGAAACCTCGGAACCTGCTTGGGTAAAGCGGAAGATATTATCCACGAAGAGCAGCACATCCTGGCGCATCTCATCACGGAAATACTCGGCGCAGGTAAGCGCCGAAAGTGCCACGCGGGAGCGGGCTCCCGGAGGTTCGTTCATCTGACCGTAGATCAAGGCAGCTTTGTCGAGCACCGAGCTACCGTCGGCGAGTTTGGCTTCGGCCATCTCGTCATACAGATCGCGCCCTTCACGGGTGCGCTCGCCAACACCGGCAAACACCGAATAACCACCGTGCTGCTTAGCGACGTTGTTGATGAGTTCCATAATGGTAACCGTCTTGCCGACACCAGCGCCGCCAAAGAGGCCGATTTTACCACCACGAGTGTAAGGAGCCAGCAGATCGATAACTTTAATACCGGTCTCGAAGGACTGGACCTCGACGCTCTGCTCGGCAAAGGTCGGAGGATCGCGATGGATGGGTCGGG
>JAPKCE010000246.1 GCA_028823075.1 Myxococcota bacterium | reverse complement strand
TTTATCACCTCATTGAGTTAAGTGCGGTGCGCCAGTACACCCCAGCTGCGGTGATGTGTATTGCGGTAAAGGCGCCAGTTGCGCGTTGGACACAGAAGGCCGCTTTGGTTGCCTTTGCGCCGCCGGTGAGGCTGTTCAGAAAATCGCTCACCCCTTCTCGCCCGAGGACAAAGAGACGGTTTGTCGTCCGATCGCCCCAGAGTTTAACATGATCCCCGAAGTCCTGTTCGATGCTGAAAACGATGATTGCAACTGCGCTGGCGGCGACTGTTCTGTTTATAGCGGTGCTAGGGTCTGCATTTGCCCCGAAGGTCAGGCGGCTTTTCCAAGCGCTCAGGGCTTCACCTGCGCAGTCCCCGCCGAGACCTTTGATTCGAGCATCGTTTTTAACGACCATAGCAACGACGGCACACCCGAGTTTGGCACCGGCAATACCAGCGGTTGCAGCATCGCCGCCGGAGGTATCGCCGAGCTGAGTCTGCTCTTTCTAGCCGGTTTCGCTATTCGTCGTCGTCGCCGAAGCGTCTAAAAACTCAAGCTGTACTCGGCGCCAAAGTTCCATTCATCAGTGGGCGCGTAGCTTGCGTTCGCCCCGTTGTAGGTCCAGCGACGGCTGGCTCGGGCCACCAGATAGATACCTTTGAGGAGTTCGTAGCGCGCCTGCGCAACTGCCGAACTGCGTTCATCAAAGACAAACAGATCATCGAGGCCTTCGATGTTGATGCGCGCATAGTAAGCCTTGAATTGCAGCACCTTGAGCGCCGGTACGTTGAAGAAGATGTTGAGGTTTGAGGTGTAGCCCAAATAGGCTTCGTAGATCGCCCCGACCTGCACAAGTTTGAGGAAGTCAAACGCCGCCTCGCCGTAAAGACCGTTGATCCCCTCATCGCTGTCTTGTTGTTGCAACCAGGCCCATTTGGGCAGGCCACCGGCGTCGCCAATCGGGTAGGCATAGCGTTCAACCTCGTAGAAGGTACCGTAATAGGCCGGCAGGTAGTTTTTTGTGAAGCGCCTGTATTCAAGCCGCATCGGCACGCGCAGGTCCAGGCCGATCGGTAGCTTGGCGACGGCCATAATGCCGGTGTGCAGTCCCCAGCCGCCACGGTCCGTGCGGTTGTAATCGACATAAGGCGTTACGGTCAGCAGGGCATTTTGAAAGACCTGCAAGTCGGCGTCGGCGCCGTAGACTACCGACTTTTGGGTGCTCTCAACGTTGGGGTTCGCGTCGTCTGCATCGGCAGTACCGAGCGCCATCGGCGCGTTAATATCGGAAGCCCAGCTGATGCCCACGCGCAGGCGGTTGAGAATGGAATCTTTGCCGCCTGTGGCCCAGGCGTAAGGTTTTGAGTACATGCGCAAAGCGACGAGTTTACTAGCCTGTGTGTCCCGGCCCAAGTCGTCCACATCGGAGACTAGGGTCTCGAAGCCACCCCATTTGGTGTTCATATCGAATTGGGCGCCGGCGCGAAAACTGTTGAGATCGACGTTGTTGACATAGCGACCGACGATGGTGCCGTGGCCAATATCGCCGGCTAACTCGCCATAACGTAAGTGGACTTTGCCGCCCTTTTTACCCAAGCGAACGTGGCGGATTACTTTTAACCATTCGGCTTCTTCGTCCCAATCCTCTTTGCGCAACAGGCCAAAAAGGTCTTCGTCCGAGCCTTCTCGCGGCCAAAGCCGTACGTTCAATGGAAGTTCTATTCCCACGCCGATGGCACCGAGGTTGAGCGAAAAACGCGGCTTGAGTTGCAGAAAGTAAGCATCATCGATCTTGGTTAAACCGAGGCTGGCGCCGGCGCTCTGCTCGTTCAGGTTGAGCATGCTTCCAAAGCGGTCTTCACCGGGCATCGCATCCATGGCGAGGGCTGTAGCGGGAAGCCAACAGGCGAGAAAGTAAAGGATGCGCATAGCTAAAGTCTCCAGGTTCGGTCGTACGAAAGCTTCGCCGATGGTTCTTTAATCGGCGCAAAACTCTGCCACGTAAAGATTCTATCTGCACGGGCCGTAATATTAGGGTGGAGGTCAGACCATGCTCAAACGTATTATCCCGCCGCTAAAAAGTTTCATCTTCGATCCGCTTGAAGCCCGGGCGCTTGCACGCTTGTCGTGCCTACAGGCCCCCGGAGGTGCGCTCGACCAGGCTGGGGCGCTTGTGGGCTTGGGCCGAGCTTTGGCCGACGGGCTGGCCGAAGAGCTGCTCAAACGTTTACCGTTTCGTAGTCTGTACGTGCCTCAGCCGGTGGCCGCGCCGGCTTGGACACCGCCGCCGGAAAAGCCCGCGGCGAGTAACCGGTACCAATCGATGACTGTGGTGGCGCTTAAAGCTGAGGCGCGCAAACGCAGTTTGCCGGTACGGCCGCGCGTCAAGAAGAGCGAGTTGATCGCCGCCCTGGTCGGCTAATTTTGTAAGCGGTTAAAAGCGGGCAAGCTGGAACCGCTGATCTGAGGCGCAAAGACACCAATTTTTCCAATGGCACCTGTGCCGCCGCTGGCGCCGCAGGTGGCACGCCCGGCCGCACCGGCGCCGACGCTAACCTTTTGCGTGCCGATGGCGGCGTTCACTGCCGCAGCTAAACGGATGGCGCCGCCGGCACCGCCGCCACCGCCGCCCATGCCACAACCGCTGCCGCCGCAACCGTTACCGCCGTTGGTTCCCGAGCCGCCAGCCGATGTTAGGCCTCCGGCGATAGACATGCTGGCGGCATGGGCGATGATGATACCGCCGCCGTGACCTCCAGCGCCGGGGTTGCCGCCGTCTTCATCGGCGCCGCCTTCACCGCCTGAGCCGCCAAAGAGCAAACTGTTCGTCAGGTTGTCTCCCGAGATCGAGCCGCCTCGTCCACCCGGAATCGGGCAGGCTTGCGCACAAGCGCCGCAACCGCCGTTGGCGCCATTATTACCGGTGGCTCCGTGGCCGCCGCCACCGCCGCTCGCATCATCTTGTCCGGCGCCGCCGCCACCGCCGCCGCTGCCGTTAGGGGCTTGCCCCGTGCCGGGTACGCCGAGCTCCGATTCGCCGCGGTAGCCTTGAGCGCAGCGGTACAAGCAACCGTGATTACGCCCGCGAAACCCAGCGGAATTCATGTCGATGACGCCGCCCGTGCGGACCTGTAAAGCGCCTTCGACCATGAACGCCAAAATACCGCCCTTGGTCCCGTCCCAGGCTGGAGCGTAAAGGCGCCCACCGTTTTGTACATCCAAGCTGGCGTATTCTTCGACGACGATGAGTTGGGCTTTGCGGTTGGCCTCAAGGGAGTAGGTGGCGGTCAAATCGCGGTCCAAAGTCAGCGTATTACCCTGAAGGGCGAGAATGCGCGCAAACTCGAACTGGCCGACATCTCCGTTTGGAGCCTGGCTCTGGTGCAGGACAACGAGCTGGCCCACCGCAAAGTTTCCCGACACGCTTGAGACTGTGGCTTGATCTGCGCCGGCATCGGCGCTCACGGCGGCGCGTGCGGTGTTGATCTGGGTGGCGTTGTCGATAATGACATCCCCACCACTGCCGTTGCCGTAGCCGAGCTTGCAGTCGTTGCAGCCGTCCGCATCATCAGCGTTGCCATCATCGCAGGATTCAAAGCCGGCAACTCCTTGGAGCAAATCGTTTCGGGTGACGCCATCGCCGCATCGAGCCTGCACGCATTGGTTGCGGCAGGCGTCGTCTTCATCGGCGTTGGCATCATCACAGGCCTCAAAATCCGCTTCGCCGGCGTTGATGTCGTTGCGTGTGACGCCGTCACCACAACGCGCCAGGGCGCAGCTGTTTCGGCAGCCATCAGCATCGTCTACATCGCCGTCGTCGCAGGCCTCAAAGCCTTCGTCGCCGACCTGCAAATCGTCGCGTACGATGGCATCGCCGCAACGCGCGCTTTGACAGTTGTTGGCGCAAGCATCGCTATCGATACCGTTTTCGTCGTCACAAGCCTCTTCGCCGACCTGAATATGCCCGTCGCCACAGCTGGCCGATTCGCAACTGTTGAGGCAGGCGTCGGTTTGGACTTGGTTGCCATCGTCGCAGGTCTCAGGGCCGCGCTGGATGGCGCCATCGCCGCATCGGGCGCTGGCGCAATTCGACAAGCAAGAGTCGCCATTATCGGCGTTACCATCATCGCAGGCTTCATAACCGTCGTCGCCCTCGGCGAGGTCTTCGCGGCGCACTAAATCGCCGCAGCGCGCCGTTTGGCAATTGGCGCGACAGGCATCGTTGTCGACGCGGTTACCATCATCGCAACTTTCGACACCATCGCGCAGGTGCCCATCTCCACAGCGGCTCACCGAGCAGTCGCTCAGACAGTTGTCCGTTTGCAGTTGGTTGCCG
>JAPKCE010000245.1 GCA_028823075.1 Myxococcota bacterium | reverse complement strand
GCGCAAGCCTCGCTGCTGACAGATTCCAAACACCTGATGGAAATGTGAAAGTTCCTCTTTGGCGAGGCGGATCATCGGGTCGAGAATGGCGTCTCGGTCGGGATAGCGCACCACAAAAGTCATCGCCATCGCCGAGGCTTTTCGCTCGCAGGCAGCGTGGTCGAGTAAGAAGGCGTCGAAGTCCGCGAGTACGGTTTTGACCCACGCTGCGTCGGTTTTGGGTAGTCGTTTTTGCATCGAGGCTTTCTAGGCATTGCTTGGACTAGGAGGCAACGCTTGCGTCGTCGGTGTTGTGGTTTCTTTGGGTTCGACCCGATCAACCGACCGCCGGAGGTCAGGTTTCGGGTCTTTATTATGAGGCTAGTTCCGTTCTAGCTTTCGAGTCGGAATAGGCGTCACGATTGAGGTCTAACAGTCAGCAGCAATACACTATATTAGCCCCTCCAAACCGCAAGAGGACAGCCACGATGTCTTTTGATTCTCTAGGCCTATCGGATCATCTACTGCGCGCCGTTCAGGCTCAGGGCTATGACGCGCCGACGGCGATTCAACAGCGGTCCATACCGCATATCACCGCCGGTGCTGATCTGGCTGCCGAGGCACAGACAGGGTCTGGAAAAACGGCAGCATTCGTGCTCCCGATATTACAAAAGATGGCCTCTCATCGCGGTGAGTTAACACCGATAAAAATCGGTGTTCTCACCATCACGCCGACCCGTGAGTTGGCGCTTCAGATCGCCGAAACATTCAAACTCCTTGGTCAGTTTGCGGATCCGCCGCCTCGGGTGGTGAGCATCATTGGTGGACTTTCGCTCGGCGACCAGATCTCCGCCCTTTCTTCAGGGGCCGACATCGTGGTGGCGACGCCAGGGCGACTGCTCGACCTGATGGAACGTGAAGCAATCGATATAAATCACGTGCACACACTGGTACTCGACGAAGCGGACAAGTTGCTGGACGTGGGCTTTAATGACGAGCTGACAGTTCTGCTCAACGCACTTCCAACTCAACGTCAAAACTTGCTCTTTTCGGCGACGCTTCCGCAAAAAGTCCTCAAGCTAAGTGCCCGCGTTTTGAACAACCCCACGGTACTGCGCATCGATGAACAGCGCACTTCGGTCGCTACGATCGAGCAAAGAGCTTACCAAGTGGAACGAGACGATCGCCGTCTCTTGCTGCAACACCTGTTAGAAACCGAGCATTGGGGCCAGACCCTGGTTTTTGTTGCCACACAAATAGGTGCAACCAACCTAGCCAGGAAACTTCGAGTCGACGGGTTTTTGGCGACCGAGCTTCACGGCGGCTTGGAGCAACCCGATCGCATATTCGCGCTTACGCGTTTTAGATCGGGCAGAGCTCAGATCATGGTGGCGACCGATATTGCCGCCCGAGGGATCGACATTCCCCTTTTGGGTGCAGTGGTTAATTTTGATCTGCCGCGAGCGCCGGCCGACTACGTTCACCGAATCGGCAGAACCGGGCGTGCTGGCGAGTCGGGAGTTGCCGTTACTTTTGTGGATCACGAGACAGAGGACCACCTCCGACTCATCGAGAAAAAGAACCAGCTTATGCTCACTCGACGACAAGTTCTTGGTTTTGAAATCAGCGACGCACCCGCCGAGAAAACCAAAGGTCTGGGCCCGAAAAAAGGGAAGCGGAAAAGCAAGAAAGACAAGTTGCGAGAGCGGCAATAGCAGGAGTTGGGTGACAACCACCGAACTACCGCAGCCCTTGACCTCACTTTAGATAGCGCTTGCCTTGGGGTGCCGGTGTCAGGCGGGCGTGTTGAACCTTCTCGGCGTACCCGGCGGTTGCCGAGTATGCGACCCCGCTAAATTTACTTACTCAAAATCTCGCGAGCCTTCGATTTGTCACTATCGAAGGTAAAGCAGGACAGAATGAGATGGCTGTCTTCTTTATCCACAATTTTAGGGACCATCAGTTTGAGGGCTCCGAGTTGTTCACTGGCGAAGTTGATGCCTTTGAGAACGGTTGTCACCTGAGCGCAGGAGAAGTGGTTACGTTGTGCGGCTAGGCCGATGACGCTGTTGCGATCGCTTTCGAAATTCTGCGCCTTGACCTCGGCGAGAAAGGTTTTGAAGCGTTTGGCCGACATCGCCTGGTTGATTTTTCGGGCGCCGGGATAATTGGAGTTGCTACTGCTTCTCGTCGAGTTGCTCGAATGGCTATGCTCGGTGGACCCTGAGTGCTGCGATCCGGTCGTGTCCATGGCCATCATCTGACCTGCAATATTTGCTAGGTCATGCGTGTTGACTCCCATGCATGGCATCGGATTGTTCATGCATTCCTTGCGCGGTAAGCAGGCGCGTCGTGTGGCATTTCCTTCGTCGGGAAGGCAGCGCAGAAAATCCATCTTGATACCCATCATAGCGGGGGGCTTGCATTGTTGGTCTGTGGCACAAGGCATGGTGCAATCGCGGCGCCCCATAAACTGCGCACAAACCAACGCACCCTGGCATTGAGCATCGGTGTGGCACGGCAGGCGTGGCGGAGATTGAATCTTCGGCGGTGCCGAAGCTTGACCCTTAATGCAAACTTTCAAGCCGACGGTGGCAAAGAGTTTGGCATCGCAGAACATACCTGGAGGGCACAGGCCGCAGGCCTGCGAGCAATAGCTATCCGAGTTGATTTCGACACAGGTGCCCGAATTGCATTGGCTGCCATCACTGCAAGGACCTTTGCCCGCAGAAAGCCCAGCACTTGCCGGCGCACTAAAGAGGAAGAACAGGGCCACAAGGATAGGTTTAGGCATTTGTAAGCTCCGGTCGTTGGGAGACTTCCTTTGTCACGCCTAGGCAGCATCGGCGAGTGAAACCTTAGGCTAAAGGGCATGCATGCATCGAAGCCATGATCGGCTGCAAGAAGCTCTGCCTTGCTCGGTCAGTCGGCGGACATACCCAGGTGATACATCACAAAGGCGTATTGGTCGGCGAGTTTGTCCATTTTCAAAGACAGCGCCATCCCGGCGCCATGACCTGCGCGCGTTTCGATGCGAATCAGCGCGGGCGCTGCACCGCCCTGCCCGTATTGCAAGGCCGCGGCGAACTTGAAGCTATGTGCCGGCACCACCCGGTCATCGTGGTCCGCGGTGGTGATTAGAGTTGCAGGGTAGGCTCGGCCTTTCACCACATTATGCACCGGCGAATAAGCGACCAAGGCCTTGAACTCGGCGGCGTCATCGACCGTTCCATAATCGCTCGCCCACAGCTTTCCGACGGTGAAACGATGGTAGCGTAGCATGTCCATCACACCGACATTGGGGAGGCTAGCTGCGAACAGGTCCGGGCGCTGTAGGAGGCTCGCTCCAACCAATAATCCGCCGTTGCTGGCTCCAGCGATCGCCAGTTTGGACGGTGCTGTGAGGCCCGAGTTAATCAAATGCTCGGCGGCGGCGATAAAGTCGTCGAAGACGTTCTGTTTTTCCGTCTTAACTCCCGCCTTATGCCAGGCCTCGCCGTATTCGCCGCCACCGCGAAGGTTGGGCACGGCGTAGACGCCTCCTTGCTCCAGCCAAACGGCACGTCCGACTGAGAACCCCGGTGTTAGCGAGACATTGAAGCCGCCATATCCGTAGAGAAGGGTAGGGTGGGGACCGGTTCCTAGACCCTTTTTATGGGTGATAAACATGGGTATTCGGGTGCCGTCTTTGCTGTGAAAGAAGACCTGCTTGGTGATATAAGCGTCGCTATCAAAGGCGACCTTTGGTGAACGATACAAACTGCTCGTAGCGCTCTTTAAATCCAGTCGATAGATGCTCGTCGGTCGGGTGAAATCCGAGAACAGGTAGAACACTTCCGGGTCATCGACGCGACCGCCCAGCCCCCAAACGCTACCGACACCAGGCAACGGTAGCGCGCCCAGAAACTTGCCATCGAGATCGCGGCGCTCAACTTGAGCATGAGCATCTTTGAGGTAGTTTAAAAGCAACTGACCACCGACGACCGCAGCCGAACGCAGCGTTTCTTTGCGTTGCGGCACCACTTCAACCCAGTCCTTGGGTTCCGGTCGATCGAGTTCGAGTCGCATGACCCGCTGCGTCGGTGCTTTTAGGTTCGTTTTAATCCAAACCCGTTCAGCGATTTTACCGATCGGCCAGGAGCCCGCCGAAAAGTCGCGAACCACCGGCACCAGCTGCGCATTAGGGCGATCGAGGCGTTGGTACCAAAGACGGTTTTCATTGTTGGTGTTGCGGCTAGCGTAGAACCAAAGCAGCGAATCATCGTCGCTGACCCAGGCGCCGAGATGCCATTCGGGTTGATCGGGCTGAGCGAAGACCACCAAATCGGCGCTTTGCTCGGTACCG
>JAPKCE010000244.1 GCA_028823075.1 Myxococcota bacterium | reverse complement strand
ACCGGGCGCATCACGTAGGTGAAGGTGTACGGGATCTTCACGTCAAGTTTGCCTGAGGCGATACCTTCGCGGAAGGCACCAAACACCAAGCGGTTGTTGGTACACGGTGCGATCTTGGTGAAGAAGTTTTGGCCGATCACCTGGTCCGCTGATTGGTTCGAGAAGTTGGCTTCTGTCTGGTTGTAACGAGTCACGACGCCGTCGTCGTCGATTCCGATCGCACCGTAGGGGAGGGCATCGAGATCATCATCGCTGAGTGTGGCGAGGTGCGAAATGGAGGTATCCGCCTCGTGCTGTCGGAACGCTGCAACCTCGGAAGCGAGAAACCTGCGATGCCCGCCGGCTGTTCGCTCGCAGGCCAATGAGCCCTCGTCCGCCCAGCGCTTCACTGTCGATGCAGTGACCCCTAAAGTTTCGCCGACTCGAGTGCTGGTAAGATGCTGATCAGCCATAACGGTTTCCTTGACGGTCGTTATTGTTGTTACCTATTTGGTCTTTTATAACAACAAAAAACGACCAAAAAGACCTCCCCCTTCCTTTTGGGGATCGATTTGGGCGTGGGCATCCCGTGGCGAGAGGGATCAGAAGATGTGGTCGGTGCCGAAGTAGATGCCATACGTTGAGTCAAGCGGGGCGCGCGCCGCATCGATGCGCACGACGAAGGCTTGACCCCATAGTAGGCGAATACCACCACCCACACCGAGCAAAAAGCTGTGCCAGGGGGCATCCAGCCCTAAATCATAGACGCGGTCGTCCAATACATCCGTCCAGGCGCGCCCCGAGTCGATAAACCCGACCATTCGCCAACTGAGCGCCTGCCGTGCAACCTGGTGGTCCCAGACGCGCAGGCGAGCCTCGAGGTTGGCGACCACTTTGGTTTTGCCAGCCTCCGCATAAGTAGGGACACCGCGAACGCCCTCGGCTCCCGAGGCTCCGAGGCTAGGGATCAAGCCGCCAAGTTCGGCTCGTCGATAGACCGGTAAGTAGCCGATCGAGTGATCAACGATGAGCCGGGCAGCCACAACCAAGCGACGCGGGACGACCGACCGAAATATTGAGCTCTCGAAAAACAGACTCGCCCAAGGGCTCTGGTCGCCTGCTATGCCAGTGCGCAGGCTCAACTCATGCAAGCCGCCTCGGCTGGGCACAAACTCGTGATCTCGTTGATCGTAGATGAGTCCGCCGCTGACCACCAGCTCAGCGTGGTCGCCAAAAGGTCCAATGTGATCGCCTACGAGCTGCCGCCAGTTGGTGTCGCCGGCCGATGCTGCCGCTGTTCGGTCCCGCTCAAGTTGACTTGTCACAGAACCTTTAACGGTGTTCCAGCCAAAGTCGGTACCAAGGTAGCCGTCGAGATAGCCGTAGGCCGATTGGGCGGTTCCGCGCCAGCGTTGCCTGAGCTTGAACCCGGCAACTCGTCGGTGCCATTGATAGGTGGTCTCGCCACGCAAGCCTCCAGCGGTCGCTCGCGTGCCGACGCCATAATACCCCGTGTTGTCGTCATCGTAATTCGCAACCGCAAGGAGCAGGCGCCAGGTCGGACGCCTCCACTGAGGTAGGTCCCAGAGCACGATGGCGTTGCGTGTCGGGACACTGACGCCTTCGCTGTCCGAACGCAGAACTCCTTGGAGTAGACCCAGGAAGCGCCAGCAGTAAGGGTGGCAATGGGGTTCGAATCGAGCGGTCGAAGCGAGCACGCCCATGCCGAGGCCGGCATCACTTCGATAAGTGATGGCCGGCAACCCTGCGAACTCATAACGACTGGAATCGACAGGGGTTGCCGCCAAAGCGAGAGCAATGAGCGCAGTCAACATGATGATCTGTCTTTGGTTTGGATTTGTTCGTGGTGAACGGTTTGGCCGTTTATTGGCTTTTCTTTTGTCATGAACCCATCTAGGTATCGATTAGGTGAACGGTTTGACCGATTACTTACAAAGAGAAAAGGATTATATCATGCAAACTTCGCAACTTAAACCCAAAGTCGGAATCAGCTCCTGCCTGATGGGGCAGGCAGTTCGCTATAATGGCGGTCACCAGCGCAACAACTACGTCATGGACGTTCTGGCGAAACACGTCGAGTTGGTGCCTGTTTGCCCCGAGGTCGAGGCGGGCATGGGCGTGCCACGTCCAACCATCCGGATGGTGCGGCAGAAAGGTGCGCCCGGGCTCGTCGAGTCCGGAACAGGCATCGACCACTCTGCTTTGATGAACACAACCCTCGGGACGATCAGCGAACGCCTTAAAGGCTTGGACCTCGACGGGTTCTTGCTCAAGCGTGCCTCGCCGACATGCGGCATCAGCGGTGTTAAGATCTATGCGACGAGCGAGCGAAAGTCTCAGGTTGTTGCACGGGGTGGCGGCTTCTTTGCTGATCGCTTGAAGAACGAGTTCGAGACGCTAGCCTTGAGCGAAGAGGGGTGGCTGAATGACGCCATGTTGCGGCAGCAGTTTCTGCACAGGATCTTCACAGCAAGACGGCTCAAAGTCCTTCGTGATAATCCGACCCTGAAGGACCTCCAGCGTGAATATGCGGCGCACAAGCTCTTGTACATGGCGCACCACCCTGGCGCTCAGCGCTATTTAGGGCGAAGGGTCGCCAAATTGAGCGGTTCTTTATCCCAAGAGCAACTCAGCGAGCACATGGACGAAGCGCAAGTGATTATGGGGCATCGGCTCACACGAGGGCGGCACGTCAACGTCCTGCAACACATTCTCGGCTACGTCTCCAAGCGTCTGAGCGCCCCGTGTCGTAATCATACGCTCGAATCGATCGATGCCTACAGCCGTGGGCAGACGTCGCTGCTGGCACCCCTGTCTCTGCTGAAGCACCAGGTGCTGGACAAAGGCGCTCACCCCTGGCTTACACAGCAGGTCTATTTCGACCCCTATCCCGTGGCGTTATGGTAGCCATGCCCCCTAAGCATCTGAGCTTATTCCGTTGGGGCGCAGCCCCACAGTGGTTAAGTCATCAGGTGGCGTGGTGGATCTGTATTCTCGGGACCGGTTGGATTCGCCCGGGAGCCATGGTCGCGTTTATTGGCGCACACCTCTGGTTCACTCGCCCGATGTGGCGACGTGAGCTTCGAGTGATTGGCTGGTCGGTCGCGCTAGGGTTTACGGCGGACTCCGGGCTGGCATGGTCGGGCGCAGTGGCGTTCGACGGCGGACTGCGCGTGGGCTTGGTCCCCTTGTGGATGATCTCGTTGTGGGCTGGGTTTGGAGCGACGTTGTTGCACAGCCAGCGGCGAATGCTCAAAGGACGATGGTTGGCTGTCGCCATCGGTGCGTTCGGAGGCCCCCTTGGCTATTTAGGTGGCGAGCGGCTCGGTTGCCTGACCGTCGGCGACGGCTTTGGTTTGGTGGCGATTGGTTTAGCATGGGCCCTTGTTTTTGGGGGCCTAGAAGCTATTTTAGAGTCCGTAGAAAGGGACAAACAACGTGAGGAAGTATCCCCGTCGCCCGTACCTATTGACCAACACCAGAGCGCCAACGCCTCGAAGACGCGCTGCTCTATCAACATCGGTTAGAATTCTGCCTCCCACATCCTGACGAGGACTGGGGTAAGCCGGAAGGTGTAACTCCCTTCACCGAGTTTGCCGTATGTATTAACGCCCCAGCAGCGAACAGGAGATGGAAGTCGGCGCTGCTGCCCCATGTTCTATCCCGAGCGCGACGGGCTAGCTCAATCAAAAGACCTCACCAAGATCGATATAAAAGCCGGTCAACAAACCTTCGCTAAGACTAGCAGCTGCAGGAGCATAGGCCGCATCGACGCGAATGATCACCCCGGGAGCCAGGGTCAATCGGGGGCCACCACCTACGGACCAGGCGGGCATAAAGCCTTCGTCGAAGCGCCACCAACCGCGGCCTGCTTCGGCGAACACGGTGAGATCGAGCACGATCGGGGATTTGTTTGGGCGCCTAAAACGGCGAAGGGTTTGGCGCACTTTTACGGTCGCTAAAGCCTTGTAGGGTGCGTGGACACGGCCCCAGGGCAAACCGCGTAATGAGCGAGAATGACCGAGCATACGCGTTTGCCGCAGGTCGCCGCCGCGCGCCAGCTCTTCAAAGGGGACCCTGCCAAAGAGGGCGTCGAGCCAAATTCGGTAGGCGACGACGCTTTTGGGCCCGGCGCGAAAATACTGCCGCAGCAAGAGACTGAGGCCAGCGAATTGAAGGTCGGGGCTGAGCAGCCCCGTTGCGCCGCGCAAGGTGATCAGGTGATTGCTGCCACCCACGCAACTGAGCGCACACTGACCTGCCTGACAGGACTCACCGTCGGCGCAGGCATTGCCGCACGCACCGCAATGTTGGGCATTCCTGAA
>JAPKCE010000243.1 GCA_028823075.1 Myxococcota bacterium | reverse complement strand
AGAGGGTAGCCCTGGCTCGCGCCTTGATTCGTCGCCCGAGCATTTTGCTCGCTGATGAGCCCACGGGCAACTTGGATGAGGCCAACGCCAACGAAATTCATGAACTTCTATTAGCGCTCAACGCCGAGTTAGGCTTGACCACGGTGGTCGCTACCCACCATTCGGCGCTGGCTGCGCGCATGGGGCGCCGTTTGCATCTCGAGTCCGGTCTTCTTTACCGAACGGAAACAGCTTAATGCTCAGGTTTTCTTTGCTCATAAGCGCCCTCCTGCTGGCGGCGCCAAGTTACGCTCAAGTCGTGACCGAAATCCGCGTCGAGGGTTTACGCCGCGTCGAGCGTGAAGCCGTCGTCGGCACCATGAGCAGCAAAGTCGGGTCCGAGTTTTCGACGGCTTCGGTGGCCGACGACCTGCGTGCCTTGTGGGGCCTCGACCGTTTCGATGACCTGCGCATTTTACGCCTTATGGAAGACGAGAACCTGGTGCTCCTTGTACGCGTCACCGAGCGACCCTCGGTACGCGACATTAAGCATGAAGGGCTCAAAGGGGTTGATCGAGAAGAGATTGACGGCGCTTTAGAGGTCCAAGCTGGTTTCCCCATCGACGAGGCGGCGCTGCGACGCAGTTTGGTCAAAGTCAAAAAGCTGCTGACCGACCAGGGCTATTATTTGGGTCAGGTCACCTATCGAATCATCGAGGCTCCGGACGCCCGAGTCGACGTGGTTTTCGTCTACAGTTTGGGCGATAAAGTTCTCGTGCGCAGCATCCGCTTGGTGGGCAACGAGCAGGTTCCTGAAGAAGAGATCATGCCGCGTCTGCAAACCAAAGAACGCACCTGGATGCACTTCATCACCGACGACGGTCTTTTCGACGAAGAAAAGCTCAATATCGATCGGCAGTTGGTCGAGTTGGTTTACCGGGACAAGGGCTACCTCGACATCAAAGTCGGGCAGCCTTTGGTGCATATGGACCCCGATTTGCGAGGGTTGCGAATCACCATTGGGATTCAAGAGGGACCGCAATACAAGCTTTCTGCCTTAGGTTTCGCCGGGGAGCTGATTCGCCCCGCCGACACGTTGCGAAAATATGTGGCGATGAAGGTGGGCGAGCCCTTTAGTTCCGGGGCCTTGCAGCGTTCGGTCCAGAGTCTTACGCGCATCTACAAAGACGCCGGTTATGCCTTCGTCAACGTGGGGACTAAGGCCAAACAAGACCGAGAAAAGCGCGGCGTCGCTCTGGATTTTACTTTGCAGCGCGGGCCTCGTGTAAGCATCGAACGCATTGTGATTCGCGGTAATTATAAGACCCGTGATAAAGTGATTCGTCGCGAACTCAAAATCCATGAAGGCGACCTGTATTCCATGAGCCGGGTGCAGGGCTCGCAGATGCGCGTCCAGGCCACCGGGTTTTTCGAGCAGCAAGATGGGGTGCTGATAACCGAAGAGCCGGGCTCGGCACCGGATAGAATCGTGTTGCTGGTGACGGTTAAAGAGCGCAGCACCGGCTCAGTTAATGCCAATTTTGGTTTCTCCAGCGCCGAGAACTTTTTGGCGATGGCATCGGTAACTCAGGACAATTTCTTGGGTCACGGCACGCGCATGGCTTTGCAGGCTCAGTATTCATCGCTGCGCGAAGTGTTCAGTTTTAGTTACAACGAACCTCGGCTTTTCGATTCTCGCTGGTCGTTAGCCACCAGCCTCTACGACAACGAAACTGATTATTATAACTTTGTGCGCAAGGCCACGGGCGCCAGCCTCACCGGCGGTTATCTGTTTGGTGATCACCTGCATTTGAGCTTGGGTTGGATGGCCGAGAGCGTGGGAATCTCCGAGGACCAACTGCGCTTTCCTTTGCCCGGCGTTATCCCTGGACAACGACGACTAACTTCGGCGCTTCGTCTACGCGCTACCTGGGACAGCCGCAACGATCGCATGTACCCGAGCAAGGGCATGTACCACAGCCTCGGTCTTGATCGGGCCGACCCCTTGATCGGCAGTGAAAACGAGTTTTGGCGCTTTGACGCGACGTTGCGCGGTTACTTGCCGCTTCCTTTATCGTCAGTCTTTAAAACCAGTATCAAGGTCGGCTATTTGGGTTCCAAACAGAGCATGCCTCAGGAAAATTATTTCTCCGGTGGCATCTACTCCTTGCGCGGCTACCGCCTGCGTTCGGTGGGCCCTTCGGCGCGCGTACCCTACGGTTTCTCGCCTGATTCGCCGATGTCCGACCAGGTGCTTGGTGGCAATAAGCAGATCGTCGCCAACTTTGAATTTGAGATGCCGATCTTCCCAGCGGCGCGCGTCACCGGTGTGGCGTTTTACGATGTCGGCAACGTTTGGGCCCGCGAGGAGCCGTTCTTGTACGGTGCCGAGCGCGGCTATCCGTACGGACTGCTGCACAGCGTCGGTTACGGCGTCCGTTGGCAGAGTCCGATGGGCCCTCTGCGTCTAGAGATCGGCTATCCGCTAACCCCGCGTCCTGGGGATCAGGAGTCGGCACTCGAGTTCACCATCGGCTCTGCGTTTTAGATGCAAAAACTGCTGATCAGCGTCGGCGAGGCCAGCGGTGATCGCCAGGCCGCTGCGTTGCTCGCTGCTCTTTCGGGCCAAGTCCATGTGCTCGGCAAAGTCGGTCCTGAGTTACAGGCATTAGGCGCTGAAAAAATAGTCGGTTTGCAAGGGCATTTCGGCTTGTCTCGACCCGTTGCTATGCTGCGCGAACTCAGGGAAAGTCGCAGCGCCTTGCTCGCCGCCACCGAAGCTCACGGGGTCAAACGAGCGTTGCTAGTCGACTATTCGGGTTTTCATATTCCGCTCGGGCGCGCCCTGCGCCGTCGCGGTGTGCATGTGGTCGGCTTCATTCCTCCAAAACTTTGGGCTTGGGGCGGTTGGCGTTTAAAAAAGGCGCGACAAGCCTATGACGAACTGTTCACCATCTTGCCTTTTGAGGCTGATTGGTGGGCTGAGCGCGGTGTCAAAGCGCGCTATTGCGGAAACCCCATCGCTGATGAAACCCCAAGCGTAGCCAGTGACCCGGCGGCGCCGGTAGCTTTGGTTCCCGGCTCTCGAGCCGGTGAGTTGGCGCATGTCGGCCCTTTGTTGGCAGCCACGGCTCGGCTCATGCTCCAGGCCGAGCCGACCTTGCGCTTTCGAGTGCCGCTCGCGCCCACCTTGCTGCGAGCCGATGTTGAGCGCGTCTTTAGTGGGCTTCCCATCGACTACGTTTCGAGCATGGTCGAAGCTGCCTCGGGCGCTAGCGCAGCCCTGGTCTGCAATGGCACCGCGGGGCTCGAAGTGGCTTTGATGGGTACACCACACCTGCTCACCTACCGAACCGGCAGAGCGCATTGGGCATTGGGTCGAAGCCTCGTGCATCTCGATGTCACCGCACCGGGAAATTTGGTGCTGACCCGGGCTGGTCATGAGCAGGCATGGGACGAAATTTTTCAGGGCGAGGCGAGTGCCGAGCGTTTGGCAGCCGCGGCGATGACCTTGCGCCATGATGCTGCGCGACGCGCCCAACAATTGGCCGCCAGTGAGACGTTGCGCGGCCTGCTCGCCGGGGGCTGTGGGCTCGGGGCCGTCGCCAAGGCTTGGCAAGGATGATCGCTTTGGATGTTAGCCTTATGCCAATTTTGGCTGGTAAAGGCCTCGGTTTGGCGGTCTGGGTGAGCATGCTCGGTGAGCCCTATGCCGCGATCCCTCTGCTCATCGCTGGGCTGTTGATGGCCTATGGACGTGCTGGCTTTCGGCTCCATATCAAGTCGATCATTTTATCTGCCTTGGCGCTGTTGTTCCTAGTTCAAGGGCTAAAGTTCAGCATCGACCGCCCGCGTCCAGCAGCTCAAATCGCTGCGTTTCGGGACTTGCCGGCTGGGCACCTTCGCCAACGGGCGTTTCCTTCCGGGCATACGTCTTTTGCTGCTTTTGTCGGTGGCGTTTTGGCGCTCTCACCGCTGGTGCCACCGCTGCGCATCCTAGCCTTTTTGATGGCGCTTGGCGTGGCCTGGAGCCGCGTGGCCTTGGGCGCTCATTGGCCTAGCGACGTGCTGGTTGGTTTGTTGCTCGGCTTTGTCCTCGCTTTAGGCGCTTTGCGCAGGCAATCAAGCAGCGCCGAAGAGCGTGTCGAGCGGGAGACGTCATGAGCGAAAATTTGATCTGCATACCCACGTACAACGAGCGTGAAAATATTCGCCAAATCATTCCGGCGGTGCTCGCAGCCGCTTCGGTCGAAATTCTTATTATCGACGATAACTCACCGGACGGTACCGGTGATATTGTGCGCGAGCTTGCCGAGCACGAGCCGGCAGGTGCGCTCGGCCGCGGCGGGGCTGGCAGCG
>JAPKCE010000242.1 GCA_028823075.1 Myxococcota bacterium | reverse complement strand
GTAGCCGGCCAGGAATCGACGATGGCTTGCCGTTTTTCATGGGCATCGAAGCTGATCTCAGCATCCGGAAAATGGGCTTGAACTTCGTTGTAAAAATCCTGAGCTGAGCAGGAAAACGCGTTGATATTGTAGACCCTCTGCGAGAGCGCACTTTCGGGGGCATCAAACAGGTCGAGTAGCGCTTTGACGCCATCGGGCATTGCCATGAACGGGATGGTCGTGTCGGGGCGCACAAAGCAGCGATAGGGTTCGCCTTTAGCGGCTGCATGAATCATCTCCGGGCCGTAATCCGACGTGCCGCCACTGGGCGCCGTATCAGCTGAGATCAACCCCGGGAACCGGATGCAGCGGAAATCGACTCCGCCTTTGCTCGGTTCGGCTGCTAGCTGTTGATAGTATTGTGCAAAATAGCGCCCGAGATGTTCGCAATAAACCTTGTTGCAGCCGTACATCGTGGTCGGCTCGGTATACTCGTGTTCTTTGAGCGGCTGCAGGCTGTCCTTTTTACCGCCAACCCCATAGGCGGCGATGCTCGACGGGAAGATGAACTTGGTGCGCTGCCCCGACCAAGTGCTTTGTTGATGCGCCAAGCGCAGCAATTCGAGGGTGCCGGTGACGTTGACCTTATGGGCAATTTCGGGGCTAAACTCAGCGCGAGTTGAGAGCAGCGCCGCCAGATGGAAAATGGTGGTGACTTCATATTGGCTCACCAAGCGCTGCATCAACTGAGCGTCGAGAATGTCGCCGGCTTGATAGGCCGTCACTTTGGCGCGCAAGCTTTTGTCCAAAGGATGCAAATCGACGGCGACGATGTTCACATCGCGCTTTGACAAGGCGTTGATCAGGCCGTGGCCCATTTCGCCATTGGCACCGGTGATTAAGATGGCTGGCCTGCGTGCTCGGTTGTCCATCAGCGCTCCAATTTCTTAGTTGATGTTGATGCGTTCGAGCAGCGCCACTAACTGCTCGGGTTCCGCATAGGCGACAATACTGCCCGCGAGCAGGTCCTCGGGAAGGGTAGCGGCGAGTACCGAGACGAGGTGTTCCGCTTTGGTGTCCGCGAGGAAGTGACGCAATTGTTCGGCCAGGGCATCTTCATCGTCGGGATCGTCTTTGAGTAAGAACTCCGTGAGTTCATCAAATTCAAAAGCGTGAGCCCAGAGCGGGTTAGCATGTTGCTCGCGGAGGGCTTCTGAAATCATAGGCAAGAGACCCTGTCGAGTGGCGCGACGAGCGATGTAGGAGGCCATACCGATCGCCGTCGCAATGCGCAGCGCCGCTTCAGCTAAAGCCTGTTCTTCGAGTTTGGCGGTGAGCAGTTTACGTCGCTTTTTGGGCGTAAGGGTTTCGAGCCAGCTTTCTAAACCTCCGCGTTTTTCCAACTCTACGCTTTGGTGGGCTTGGGCGAGTACGTCTCCAAGAGACAATTCACCGTCATCGGTTTGCAGGGCGATTTGGCGCAAAGCGATGGCAGTGGCGCGCATCCATAGGCGTAAAATACCTGCCAAAAGGCCGAGTAAAACCGTGACGCCGAGGCTGCCAAAGGCGCGCGTCCAATGGCCTTCGAGTAAGGCGGCAGCAGTACTAAACAGCCCGAGAACAAAGACCATCAAGGTGATGATCAACAGGCCGCCGAGTAATGTGTTGATGCGAGTTTGGCGAGCGTTCACCCGAGTTACCGCCGGCCGAAGTCCACAGAGACGCCTTCGGCGACTAGGGTCAGCTCTTCAAGGTTGGGCGGCAATTCGGCACCCTCTTTTTTCATATGGGCGCCCTGGGCTTCGCTCATCTTGCGTTTGCCGAGCAGGCCGTTGACGATCACGATGGTGCCCTGCGCCAAGCTCGTGGGCATGAAGAAACTGTAATCCTTAAAGCTGATGCGCAGGTTTGAGTCTCCGTCTTTTAGACTCATCCAGCAGCCTTTTTTGCTGCAGACCTTATGCACAGGACCGACGACTTGAATCTTGGTGTCGACGAGTTTATCCACTAGTTTCGGAAGATCAGGCATGGGAATCGGACGCATGATCGCGAACGGCTTGCCGTAGTGTACTGGCAAGGGCATCTTATCTGCGCCGGGAGCGGCGATGAGGGTGATTAGGGCGAGCGTCGTGCTAAGAACCATGGGTTATCTCCATTACTTGCCGGCATGCCTTAGGCGGGCAGCAGCGAATGGAAAATGAAAAAGGAGTCGGCGTGTTGCGATATTTTTTACTGATGATCGTTTTGGGGGCCTTTGGCTGTCAATGTGAGGCCGATGCGCCTGACCTTATTTTCGACGCCGGCCAGGCTGGACCTGAGCTTGCCGAATGCGAAGGTGCTCTGGTCAACGATCCGGTCAGCGGTCGCTGTGTTCCTGGGCGAGGTGTGTCCCGCAAATGCCCCGACGGCGCTTATGATACGCAACACCCCTGGGCTGTCGCCGCTGTCGAATCGGGTGCAGCAGTAGTTTACGTTGCTGAGGGCGGTAGCGGAAATGGTAGCGAAGCGGAACCGATGGGCGATTTGGGTGAGGCGCTACGCCAGTTGCAAGAGCGCGGCGGTCTTATCTTGTTGGGCGAGGGATCGTTTACGGTCGGTGCCCAACCCTTAGTTACCGAGCCGGTGACAGTGATCGGGCGCTGTTCGAGCGGTAGCAATGTGGGCGGACAAGTTGGTGGGCGCTGGAATGTCCAAGGGCACGGTGACGCGGCGGTTATGCGTTTAGCGGGCCTGCGTTTGCATATGGGCTTTAAGGCTTCGAATTTGATGGCTTTGCATCTCAATCAATTGGTGATGAAGGCCGACACCGGTCAGCGTAGCCAGCCCGGCCTTGAGATCCGTTCTGACGACGAAGCGGGCACGACATTAACGGCGCAAAACGTCGAGATTTCGCACTGGGCACAGGCTGTATTTGCCACCCTCGGAATCAAAAGACTCGAAGTAACGGGCTCCCGCATGGAGCAGCTCGGTACCGGGGTGATCGAAGTTCATAGCACAATTGACGGCGCTTCGGTGCTCATCGCCAATAATCTTCTGACCACGCGTGAGGACGCTGACGTGGTGGTCGCTGTGGGCAAGGCTCAGGCGCTGGGCGCTACGATTGAATCCCGCGAGGCCATCGTGGACACTTTTCACGGTTCGATCATTATTCGCGACAACACCCTTCGCGGCATGCCCGATGAAGCCGTCGTTCGGCAGCGTGATCAAGGTGCGACCATGGGCATCGCTGTTCGCTACCCGCGCATTAACCAGGCGAACAGCATCGAAATTCGTAACAACAGCGTGTCTGACTTGCGCGATGCGGGCATCTGGTTACGACAGATCGCTGAATCCAGTGAAGATGATGAAACCGGTGATTGGCAAGTCGTTGGCAACACCATCGAGCGCGTAGCGCGCGGCATGATCATCGATCATATCACCGGCACTTTGCTCGTTGAAAACAACGCCATGATCGAACCTGACGGTGTCGGTATTGCGCTTCGGTCGCCGGGTAGTGGCGTGTCTTTGGTGGGTAATGGCGTGGTGGCTCCGGGCGGTCGCGGTTACGATTTGGGCCCAGCTAAAACCAGCACGTCGACAATTGTTCTGCGCGAAAATCAGGTCAGTGGCGCCACCCGCAGTGGCTTCTTTTTACGCGCCGCTGGCGGCGGCAACTGGACCATCGACCAAAACACCGCGGCGAACTGTTATTGGGGTTTTGCCGTGGTGGGCTCGGGCGCCGAAGACGAGGCGGCGAACCTGACCTTCACCGGCAACGGCGTCACAGCGCTCGATCCGGAAAACCATGCGGTAGGCATTGGCATTGTCGGTCTAAAGGGCGACGTCAGTATTTCCGGAGACCGCATCGAAAGCTCGCGGGTCGGGCTGTGGTTTGAGCGCAACCAAGGTGGCAGCATCACCGTTAATAATCCGGCGATGATTCGCAGCGGTGGCGCTGCTTTGCTCGCCATCGGCAATATCAGCGCCCTCGTCGTCAACGAATTTGTAATACCGCAAGTCGATGCGGTGGCCATCGCTTATGATGACCTGCTCGATGGCGCTGATGCGGCCGTGCAGATCGGCCTGCTTCTGCTCGACAACCGTAGCATCGCGCTGACCAACGTTAGCGCCTTGGTCAACCCTCTCGATTTGGCCATTCTCGTCGATCGCAGCGAATTGGCCGACGAGCATTATTCGGGGCTCGCCTTGAACGTCGATGCAAGCATGACAGCCCAGGGGCTCGAAGGCTCCGACAACGCCTTTCGCAGCGGCGAAATGGCCGGCGTCACCTTAGAAGGTACTGGCGCCGTGCGCTTTGTTGATTCGCTTGGTTCTCCCTTGCCGCGCGGTTGGCTACGGGGCGCTCCGTGAGGCTATTGCCG
>JAPKCE010000241.1 GCA_028823075.1 Myxococcota bacterium | reverse complement strand
CAATTAAAAATCTGAGCACAAGCACCCCCACAAGGAGTGCCATCGCTAACGAAAACCAGCGGGTCAACAACCGGATCAACCACCGGGTCCGCGCCGGTAAACAACGAACACGAGGCCGTTAGGCTCAACGCTGGCAACACAACAAAAATCGCGAGAAGGCGCATGGGAGCTCCTTTATTTGACCAAGTGGTAATGACACTGTTCTTGTTTGCTCTTGAAGTCAACTCTTCAAGGCTTGTTGAATTGCTAATTTTTTCCGCTATTTCAGTGGGTCACGGGACTCGGTCTGACGATTCCACAAGGCGGGTTTGCGCCTGGTTCTCGTTCGAACCGCCACATGGCAGCCCGCCTTATCCCTAAACCATCTCCATGGTCGCATCAAAGCGCAGGCCCTCGTAGCGTTCATTGATGCTGCGAATCTGGAACTCGCCTCGCGCTAAAAACACCAGATGACCGCGGGCGTCTTTTGCCATGTTGCGAGGGTAGAGTTTGGCGAGTTTCGACAGGGTTTCATCCTCGCCGCTGAGCCAGCGAGCGCAGGTGAAGTCGACGGTCTCCCAAGTCGCTTCCACGCGGTATTCGTCGCGCAGGCGATGCGCTACGACTTCAAACTGCAACGTGCCAACGGCTCCGACGATCAGGTCGCCGCCGAGGTTGAGCCGAAAGACCTGCGCAGCACCTTCTTCGCCGAGGTGGGTGAGCCCCTTGTGCAGAGCCTTGGTCGCCAAGGGGTTTTCAAGCCGAACTTTACGAAAAAGCTCGGGTGCAAAATGGGGGATCCCCGTGACCTTCAGCATTTCGCCTTCGGTGAAGGTATCGCCAACCTGGATGGAGCCTTTGTCGTGAAGACCGACAATGTCACCGGGGTACGCTGTTTCGACCAGGCTGCGGTCTTTGGCCATAAAAGTGATGGGGTTATGCATGCGTATCTCTTTACCGGTGCGCACCTGGCGCAGCTTCATGCCGCGGGTGAACTCACCGGCGCAGACCCGAAAAAAGGCGATACGGTCGCGGTGCATAGCATTCATGTTCGCCTGAATTTTAAAGACAAAACCCATGACTTTGTCTTCATTCGGCTCGACCAGGCGCTCGGAGGTCTCGGTGACTCCTGGGGTGGGGGCCAACTCGACCAAGGTGTCCAAGAACTCGCGGACACCAAAGTTGTTAAGCGCTGAGCCAAAGAAAACCGGAGTTTGATACCCCTTTAGATAGGACTCGAGATCGAAAGCATCGCCGGCTTCGACGACCAATTCAACGGCTTCACGCAGCTCTTCTGCTGCATATTCGCCAATCAACTCGTCGAGCCTGGCATCGTCGAGGTCCACTTCAATCATCTCTTCGGGGCGCGCCCCGCCGCCGCCTTCGGAAGAGCGGTAAAGCTCCAGGCGCTTGCGGTGCAAATTATACACACCCTGAAACTCTCGTCCGGAGCCGATCGGCCAGGTGAAGGGGACACAGCGCAGGCCCATGATGTTTTCAATTTCTTCCATCAGCTCCAGCGGGTCCCGCCCTTCGCGGTCCATCTTGTTGATAAAAGTCATGATCGGACTGCGGTGCATGCGGCAGACTTCGAGCAGTTTGATCGTCTGAGGTTGCACGCCGCGGGCAGCGTCGATCATCATCAGTGCCGAATCTACCGCCGTTAGCGTGCGGTAGGTATCTTCCGAGAAATCTTGGTGACCCGGGGTATCGAGCAGGTTGATGATGTGTTCGCCAAAGGGAAACTGCATCACCGAGGTGGTTACCGAGATCCCACGCTCTTGCTCCATCTTCATCCAGTCCGAGGTGGCGTGACGATCGGCTTTGCGAGAGCGCACGGTGCCGGCGAGCTGGATGGCTCCACCAAAAAGCAGCAGCTTTTCGGTCATCGTGGTTTTGCCCGCATCCGGATGCGAGATGATCGCAAAAGTGCGGCGACGTTGACGTTCGTTTTCGATTACGGACATGGCTTAGCTCCCTGCGGCGCTGCGCCGATAACCGGGGAGCCGAGCGCGAGCAAGGACTAGGGTTCGCGCACCCAAATCTGCCACGATGCGTTGGCCCCACCTGTGGTCGAGCCACACTTTTTAGAGCTGTCGTCTTCACCCCAGTCGGTGCCGTCGTTCTGGTTCAAGTCCATGCCTCGGTTGTCGAAATCGACGGTGAAATCACCTTCGTCGGCGCATGAGTCTTCGCCTTCGAGAAATCCAGCTGCCCACTGGTCTCCGGCCGGCAAGCTGGCATTGTTGACGTTGTTTCGCCGCGCCGGGGTGGGTTGAGTGTCGCCGTTGCCGTTGGCTTCTTCAAAACAGACAGCGGCGTCTGAGCGTGAGGCGGTGAGTTCGCGGTACCAACCGATAGCATAGAAGCTAAGGTCTACTGTATTCGCCTCGGCGTTGCGGTCGAGTTTACAAGTGAAACGCAGATCGGCGTCGCCGTTGATGAGACCGCGCATTCCTTCCCAAATACCGGCGTTAGCAGCGGCCGGTACACGACCAGCTAAGTCGCCATAATAGGCTGACCCTTGATCGTTGAGCGTGCTTCCTTTGGTGTTCGCCACCAAGGTCCAGCCACCGCCATCGGTGCTCATATCGCAATAAATGCGCTGCGCATCCGCATGGTCTCCGGCGTTGGAGTCCAGCCAAAATACGCCGCTTGTGGCGCCAGGCCGGGCGCTCAAGATCACCTTGCAACTGCGCGCCGCAGCTTCTCGGTCTTCGCCGAGATACCAGCTGCAGTCGTTGCGGCAGGCGTCGTCGTTATTGTTGTTGCCGTCGTCGCAGGCTTCCACTCCTGCCTGAACCAAGCCGTCGCCGCAGGCGGCGTTTGAGCAATTGTTTAAGCAACTGTCGGTTTCAAGTTGGTTGCCATCATCGCATTCTTCTTCGCCGATACGCACCGTCGAATCACCGCAGCGCGCGGCCGCGCAGCTGTTCAGGCAGGCGTCGCCATTAGCCTGGTTTCCATCGTCACAGGCCTCGAAACCTTCGGCACCGAGTTCCAGATCACGACGTTGCAGGCCATCGCCACAGACGGCTTCTTCGCAAGCGTTGGTGCAGGCGTCTTCGGCGACTCGGTTTCCGTCGTCACACCCTTCGCCCGGGTGCCTTAGGCCGTCCCCGCAGCGCGCCGCGCGGCAGCCATTAGAGCAAGCGTCAAAGTCGTTGGCGTTTCCATCGTCGCATTCTTCACCCGGGCCTTGGACGCTATCACCGCAGCGTGCGACTTCGCAGGTATTGCGGCAGGCATCGCGATCGATCTGGTTTCCGTCATCGCATTGTTCTTGGCCAATGTGCACCACGCCATCGCCGCAGCGCGCCAGTAGGCATTGGGCGGTGCAGGCGTCGCGGTCGATGAGGTTGCCATCGTCGCAGGCTTCGTAATTGGCCGCGCCCTCGGCGATGTCTGTACGCGTAATACCATCTCCGCAGGCCGCTCGTGCACAGCTGTCGGTACAGGCGTCGTTGCCTACAATGTTCCCATCATCACAGGCCTCAATCCCGCGCTGGACGATGCCATCGCCGCAGCGCGCTCCTTGGCAAACGTTAGTGCAGGCGTCGCTATCGATGAGGTTGCCATCGTCGCATTGTTCCTGTCCGCTAACGATCCCGTCGCCGCAGCGCGCCTCAAGGCATCGGTTGGAGCAGGCGTCTTCGTCGATCTGGTTTCCATCATCGCAATCTTCTCGACCCAGCCAAAGGTAGCCGTCACCGCAGCGCGCATTTTGGCAAGCTGCTGTGCAGGCGTCCGTGTCACTGCCGTTTCCATCGTCGCATTGCTCGGCGCCGGCGCGTAAAATCCCGTCGCCGCAGCGCGCCAAAACACAGCCCGAGGTGCAGTTGTCAGAATCGATTTGATTGCCGTCATCACAGGCTTCACCTTGGTCGAGCCGGCCGTTGCCGCAGCGTTCCAAGCCGCAGCTATTCGAGCAGCCGTCACCTTCGGCTATATTGCCGTCGTCGCATTCTTCAGAACCAGCTTGTCCAGGCTCCAGATCGTTGCGGGTGATCCCATCGCCGCAGCGTGCCAGCTCGCAGCCGCTGGTGCAGCGGTCGCGATCGTTTGCGTTTCCGTCATCACAGGCTTCGACGTTTTCGCGCAGCATTCCATCGCCACAGCGCGCCGGGGCACAGCTGTTTAAACAGTCGTCGCCGCTTTCATCATTACCATCGTCGCAGAGTTCGCCGTCTTGAACGACGCCATCGCCGCAGGTCGCCGGCACGCAATCGGCGCAACCATCCGTGGGGTCTTGGTTTTCGTCATCGCAGCCTTCACCCGCCGAGATGACTCCATCGCCGCAGCTCGCCTCGATACAAGTTGATAAGCAATTGTCGCTGTCGTCCGCGTTTCCGTCGTCACATTCTTCAAAACCA
>JAPKCE010000240.1 GCA_028823075.1 Myxococcota bacterium | reverse complement strand
CTCGAAAGCGAGGCGGATACCACCGACGATAGTCGCCCCAACGAGCACGATCCAGAGCCTTGAGCCGTCTTGTGTTCGGCAGCGCAAAGTGGCGCGCTCGTTGATACAAAACAGGCGATCGACGCCATTGACGCTCATAGGGTTCACTGGCCAAAGCGTGCCCGGGACCGCATACACCGATTCCACCACCAGATCAGCGGGGCTGTGTAAGCGGTGATAGTCGGTGGGTGCCAAATAGATGGTAGCGAAGGCAAAGTCCTGGCCACTATCGTAGCCGTTCATCGCCTCGCCAAGCAACTCGCTCATACCGTAATGTTTGCCTTTGGCCTGCACAAGTAAGCCATCATCAACCCAGCCCGATTGCGCCACATGTCCGTCGGCCGGGCTCACCAAGGGCGCGTCGGCGATGGGGCGAGACCCCTCTTTTAGCGGCCGGGTGAAGAGTTGGTGCAGCGTCTTAAACCCGCCATCCGGAGCGCGGGCTTCGTCCAAGTCGATGGCGTAGCGATTAACAAACCAGGGGATGATCGCTTTCGAAACTGAACTGCGGCTAAAGACACCAGCGGCGCGGCTAAGCGTATTTTTCGGAACCAGTCCAAGCACCGACAAACCAAGGCTCATCTAAATTTCCAATCGCAACTGCACGAGCAGCTTTTCACAAGCGCCATGCACCAATTCGTAAACATCATCAAAGCCTCGCTCGCCGCCATAATAAGGGTCCGGAACTTCTCCTCCGTCGCCCCTCGGCGGCGCCAAAAGCAGAGCGACTTGGGCTTTGCAGCCACTTCTTGGCTGGCGAGCCCTCAAGGTTTCTAAATTGCTCTGATCCATGGCGAGGATAAGATCACTATCGAAATAATCAGCATCAGCGACTTGGCGTCCGCTTTGCCCGGCGAGCGTTACCCCGTGAGCGCCGGCGACAGCAGTGGAGCGAGGGTCGGGAGGCTCGCCGGCATGCCAAGCACCCGTCCCGGCTGAACAGACGTCTATTTGCCCTCTCAAACCAGCTTTCTCGACAAGATGACGCATGATCCCTTCGGCTAAAGGCGAGCGACAGATGTTTCCTAAACAAACAAAAACAATCTTCATCGTGGAGGTTCTCCCGACCTATGTCGGCCAAGATTGAGGGCGGGTGTCAATCGGGCACCAACTTGCGGCCTTACGCGACGGTTTTGCTGGCGATCGGCGGTGCGTTTAGCGCATAAGTACTCATGGAAAACTCCCTGCAAATCATTTTTAAAAATTTCGACGAGTTAAGTAAAACCGAACTCTACGAATTGCTCTGGTTGCGCGACCGTGTGTTTGTGGTGGGTCAGAAAATCACCGCCCTCTCCGAGATCGACGGCGAGGATCCGGACTGGCACCACTTATTGGCCTATCGCGATGCTAAGCTCGTCGGTTACGCACGCCTGAAATGGCTTGAATTACCGGTTAAAATTGGGCGCATCGCTATCGAGCCGGAGCTTCAAGGCAAAGGTTTGGGTAGCGAGCTAATGCACGAGGTTCACCGTCTGCTCGGCGCTCGTCCAGGCTTTATGCACGCCCAGGCCTATCTGCGATCTTGGTACGAGCGGCTAGGCTGGCGGGTTTGCGGTGCGTCCTTTAGCGAGGCAGAGATAGAGCACCTGCCGATGGAGCGACCATGAAATACTTTCTGTTTCCCCTGCTTTTTTGGAGCGCTTGCGCGAGCGTCCCGAAAGTCGGTGACCCCGCCGCTAAAACGCGACTCCAGGCTTTTGGTGAGTTGGGCGCGGTGGCCACTGCCAACCCGCACGCCAGCGCGGCAGCCCTCGAAATTCTTCGCCGTGGCGGTACGGCAGCCGACGCTGCCATCGCCGCAGCTCTAGTCCTTGGAGTGACAGAGCCTTACAGCGCTGGCCTCGGTGGAGGCGGCTTTGCTCTGGTTCATGACGCGGCTGCTGGCAGCCAGCATGCGCTCGATTTTCGGGAGCGCGCCCCGGCAGCGGCTCTGGCGACCATGTACCAGGACAAGGCCGGCAAACATCAGCGAGAACTCTCGCTCAACGGTTGGCTGGCCGTGGCGGTTCCGGGGACCCCAGCCGGACTCGAAGCGCTGTATCGCTTAAAACTCGAGGGCCGCGGTAGCCTGCCCTTTGAGCAACTCGTCTTACCGGCGATGCGCTTGGCCGCCGAGGGCTTTGTCGTAACGCCCTTGCTTGCGGCACGCATCGCGGCGCGGCGAGACGCTCTAGCGAAAGACCCTGAATCTAGCCGCCTGTTTCTACCGGCGGGTCGAGCCCTGCAAAGCGGTGCTCGTCTGGTGCAAAGCGACTTGGCCGAAACGTTGGCACGCTACGCAGAGTTAGGAGCCAACGATTGGCGGCAGGGACTAACCGCTCAGCGCATCGCCGCGGCCATCGACGCCGGCGGTGGTATTGTCAGCGAATCCGACTTTGCCTCTTACCGCGTCAAATGGCGGCAACCGCTTAGCGGCAGCTACCGCGGGCATACCGTCGTCTCCTTCCCACCGCCGAGTTCGGGAGGTTTACACTTGCTGCAAATGCTCGCGTTGATCGAGCGCGGCGAGCGGCCCAGCGATGCGACCGACCCCGCTGCTGTGCATCGGCGTATCGAAATCATGCGGCGTGCCTATCAAGACCGTGCTCGCCATCTGGGCGACCCTGAATTTTACCCCGTTCCCGTCGCCGGGCTGTTATCAAAAAAGCATCTCGACGCGCTGAACGCCAGCATCGGGGCTAGCGCAACACCCAGTAGCGAACTCAATAACCCGCAACCGGAAGCTGGACCTGAGGCTGGTGCCGCTGTCTCTTCGGAGAGCGACTCGACCACCCACCTCAGCGTTATCGACCGCTATGGCAACGCTGTGAGCATGACCTTTACCATCAACTACGGGTTTGGCGCCGCGGTGATGGCCCCCGGAACCGGTGTGCTGCTCAACGATGAGATGGACGATTTTTCGGCTGCTCCGGGACAGGCCAACGCCTATGGGCTGATCGGTGGTAAAGCCAACGCCATCGACGGCGGGAAAACGCCACTTTCGTCGATGAGCCCCACCCTGCTGCTCAATTCTCAAGACCAATTGCGCTTGGTCATCGGCAGTCCTGGCGGGCCGACCATCATCACCACGGTGTTGCAGATTTTGCTGCATGTTATCGATGGCGAGATGAATCTGGCGCAGGCCATCGCGCAGCCTCGGCTGCATCACCAATGGATGCCCGACTGTGTTATTTTCGATGAGGGCAAGCTACCCGGCAGCCTGATCAGCGATTTGAAATCGCTCGGGCATTGTCTTAAAGGGCGCTCGTCCATCGGCAATGCTCAGGGTGTCTTAGTCGGTAAAGACGGGCGCTTGGAAGCCGCCGCCGACCCGCGCGGCGAGGGCCTTGCTTTGGCGCTTGAAGCGGCGAAAGAAGAGCATGCCAAGCCCTAAAGAGTTGCGGCTTCAACTTGCTGACTTAACAGGGCTATCGAACGCTGAAATAGCCTACCGGGCGCGCATGCTTGAACTGTGCTCAGCACAGGACCCCTTTGGTCGCAGCCACTTTAATCCCGGTCACTTTACAGCCTCTGCTTTCGTTTTATCGGCCGACCGCTCGGCCTTGCTGCTCATCTTTCACGGTAAGTTGAAGCTCTGGCTGCAGCCCGGCGGTCATGTCGAGTTGGCCGATGTTGACATGGCCAGCGCAGCTCGCCGGGAGGCACAAGAAGAATGCTGCCTGCAAGCCAACGAACTCGAGTTGCTGTCCCCTAAGCCCTTTGATCTGGACATTCATCTCATCCCAGCTCGTAAGGACGAGCCGGCGCATGAGCACTTTGATGTTCGGTATTTGTTTCGCTGCCTTAGCGAGAATGCCCAGGCCGGTTCAGATGCTCAGGACCTGCGCTATGTTCCCTTGAATAAGATCAGCGAGCTGCAAAGCGATGCCAGCGTCATGCGCGCCGTTGAGCGCTTGGCTCGGCTCTAGCGCCGCGCCACCCACGCCACCAACTTGCGTCCGAGTTGCTGGCGTTCAACGCGCTGCTCGTCGCTCTCGCCCACCAACAATAATTCGCCGCCGCTCGCATGATTGGCGACGACGAGATCGCTATGAGCGCCGACTCGTGCTCGAGCCACGTCGATCAACTCTTGGTCGCTTAGCCCAGCCTCAAGTTTAAAGCTGATTAGCTTGCTGTCGGGATGGGTCTTTCGCCATTCGGAAACCACTTTTTGGGTCGGAACCAAAGTTAGTTTCAACTCATCTTGGCCGCTCGGGAGTTTACCATGATGGCGTTGGCTTAGTTGGTAATCGGCGACAGCCGCCGAGAAGATACCGACGTCTGCTGGGCTCTCAGCACAAGCTTGGCAGTAGGCGTCGAATGAGTCGACCCGTTGCGT
>JAPKCE010000006.1 GCA_028823075.1 Myxococcota bacterium | reverse complement strand
CGAAAGGTGCCAGGCAGGGGTCTACAAATTTTGTTTTTGGTAGGCCGGATCGACCGCTTAAGGCGCCTTGCAAAAGATCTCTGCGCCGCAAGGTTGCCACCGAATGGCAGCGTTGTTGTTGGCAGGTAAGCCCCAATTTACAGTCGCCGGAGACCGTGCAATTATCACCCTCGCTCGCCTGGCAAGAGGCGATAAATACCGTCATTCCGACAACCCTAAGCAGGCGAGACATAAGACACTCCACTAGGTCTTATACCCTTGAAATACCAATGATGCTAAGTCTTTAGCGCTCTCTTGTTTTTTGCTGTCTTTAAATGCGCAAAAAACCTTTCCGCTGCAGGTTAATCAGTTCTTGAGCTTGGCGCCGTTGTTGCCCATGAAAAGGGCATGCTCGAGATGTCTAAATTAAACCGAGAACAGCGCGCCGCGGCCGAGCACCGTGCTGGTCATCTGCTTATTTTGGCGGGCGCTGGAACCGGTAAAACTCGCACCCTTGTTCATCGCCTAGCGAGTCTTCTTGAAGAGGGCGTTAGCGCCAACAAGCTGCTCGCCATCACCTTTACAAATAAAGCAGCGAGCGAACTCAAAGAACGCCTAGAGGCCTTGGTGGGAAGCCGAGCGGATGCTGTTGTCTGCGGTACCTTTCACGGAACGGCTGCGCGGTTCTTACGCCAGAGAGCGAGCGCTATCGGCTGGCCCAGTGATTTTGTTATTTACGACGAACGCGATCAGCGGGCGCTGGTCTCTGGTTTGCTTAGCCCTGGCGATGATGTGACCCCAGGTGCCCTGCTTAAAGCCATGGAAAAACACCGATTAAACCCCGAGGTTGCGCTTCCGAGTTGGGATCGCTCTGGGTTGCTGGCGAAAGAGAATCTGCCCGTGTATCGAAGTCTGTTAAAGGCGGCAGGAGCGGTCGATTTCCTCGGTTTGATCGAGGGCGGTGCGGCGCTCGCAGAGGGTGGTTTTTTACCTCGCTTTAGCGAAGTTCTCGTCGATGAGTTTCAAGATACCGATCGCCTTCAACACAGATGGTTAGAGGCTTTGGCCGGTTTTGGGGCGCGCATCGTCGCCGTTGGCGATGATGACCAAAGCATCTACGGCTGGCGCGGCGCCGATGTCAGCGGCATGTTGCTCTTCGAAAAGAATTACAGCGGCGCCAAAAGGGTCACGCTTTCCAAAAATTACCGCTCCAAACAGAACATCCTCGACGCCGCCAATCGACTCATCGGCAAAAATAAGCATCGTCTGGGCAAAGAGTTGCTCGGCGTCAAAGGCGCCGGTGACCCGCTTGAGGTCCTGGCGGTAGCCGATGAGCGGGCCGAAGGCCATGCTCTTGCGCGACAGTTCCAACAATGGCTCGATAAAGGCGTAGAGGCGTCAGAGTTAGCGGTTTTAGCTCGCCTTAACTCGCAGTTGCGCGGGCTCGAAGTGTCTCTGGCTGCGGCCGGTATTCCCTACAGCTTGGTTGGCGGGCGGGCTTTGTTTGAGACTCGAGAGTCGCGCGACGTCTGCGCCTTTTTGCGCCTCTGGCTCAAACCGCAATCGGACTTGGACCTGCTGCGCATCATCAACCGCCCGACTCGGGGTCTCGGCCGCGGCGCCCTAGAAAAGATTCAGCAAGCCGCCGGGGCTCGGCCCTTGCTTCCGTTTTTGATCGCCGAGGGGGGTAATTTCTCAACTCGAATACGCAAAGGGGTCGCCTCTTTTGTGGCCATCATGGAGCCTCCGCCGGCGAATGTGCGCGAGGCCATCGAGCGAGTTCTCTACGACGCTGGCTATATGGAATGGGTCTGCAGCCGAGAACCTGAGCGCGCGGATGAACGTGAGGCGAACCTTTTGAGTTTACTCGATAGCGCCGACCAAATGGCGGGCCCAGACGGTGACCTGGCAACATTTTTGGAGCGTTGGAGTTTGGCCGGCGGTGGTGATTTGGAGCGCGGCGCCGGTCTGCGTTTGATGACCATCCACGCGTCCAAAGGACTTGAGTTTGATGCGGTTTTTCTGCCCGGCTGGGACGAAGGTTTATTCCCCATGCCCGATTCCGAGGGCGAACGCTTTGATCAGATCGAAGAGGAGCGCCGCCTTGCCTATGTCGCCTTAACTCGAGCCCGTAATCATTGTGTCATCTCCTGGGCTCGTGCGCGCATGCACCATGGCCGCACGCTGTCGGGGCGAGCCAGCCGCTTTATTGGCGAGTTGGCCGGCGATGGCGTCCACGGCTATGCTCAGCACCCCTTCGCCGGTCGCCAACCAGCCGAATTGCCGAAACCCCGGCTAAAAGCGGCCCAGTTGCCGGCCTTTGATGAGCTCGCTCAGGCGGATTACGGAGATCAGCAAGGAGGAGTGTTCAAGCCCGGCGACTTGGTGCTGCATGAGCGTTTTGGTCGAGGCGTCATCCAGGCCTTGCGCGGCAGCGGCAGCAGCGCAAAAGTAGAGATCAGATTCGGCGATGGAAGCAGCCGCACCATCATCGCCTCCTACCTACAACCCTGCGACAACGAATGGGATATCGCATGAACACCGACGAAACGATCGAAGCCAAAATTATAGCGAGTTTTCACCCCTCACGGCTAAAAATAGACAACGATTCACACCAGCATGCAGGGCGTAAAATCGACACCCACTTTCGCTTGGTTATCGTTGCCGAGAGCTTCGAAAACCAGAGTTTAGTGAACCGTCAACGCTCTGTTTATAGCTGTCTCGAAGCGGAACTCGCGGGCCCGGTTCACGCCCTCCAGATGAAATGCCTGACCGCGACAGAGTACCAGGCTCTAAAAGGCGATGTCACGCTCGAGGCGCCTCGCTGCAAAGGCGGGCATTGAGTCATCTTGCCGAATGTTCGGCGGAACCCTAAGGCTGTCTTATGAAAGTCACTGAACATTTAGCCAAAGCCAAAAAGCCACTGATCAGCTTTGAGATCATCCCGCCTCGGCGCGGTGGAAGTCTGGCGTCATTGCTGGCCTTGATCGAAGACCTAGCCCGGCATCGCCCCCCCTTTATCGATATCACCAGCCACCCGGCGGTGATCTCGTATGAGGACGGCCCCGAAGGCTTGCGTCGAGTCGTCAAACGCAAACGCCCGGGAACGCTCGGGCTATGCGCCTTGGTGCAGCATAAGTTTGCCATCGATGCAGTGCCGCATGTGATCTGTCGCGGTTTTAGCAAAGAAGAGACCGAAGACTTCCTCATCGAGTTGCATTATCTGGGTATCGACAATGTCCTCGCTGTTCGCGGCGATGATAATGGCTACGATAAACCGATGCGTGAAGGGCGAAGCGCCAATATTTTTGCGGTGGATCTGGTTGCGCAAATTCAAAGTATGAACGGCGGAAATTATCTCGACGCCAATGCCACCGCCGATCCGACCTCTTTTTGTGTTGCCGTCGCCGGCTATCCCGAAAAGCATTTTGAGGCGCCCAACCGATCCGAAGACATTCGTCGCCTAAAAGCCAAAGTCGACGCCGGTGCGGGTTATGTTGTGACCCAGATGTTTTTTAATAATGCCCATTATTTCCGCTTTGTTGATGACTGTCGCGCCGCTGGGATTAATGTGCCTATTTTACCGGGGATTAAAGTGCTGGCCAGTGCCAGACAACTTACGGGCTTACCGCGCAACTTCCAATGTGAACTACCTGAAGAACTGGTATTTAAAGCGCAAAAAGTAGCACCAAAACAAGTGGTTGAGGTCGGTATCGATTGGGCTGTAGCCCAGGGCAGGGAACTGCTCGCCGCAGGCGTTCCAGCGCTGCATTTTTACGTCATGCAAAACACCCGAGCCGTCAACGAAGTGATCGACCGACTCGACGTTTAATGCTGGCTTTGAGTCTTTTCTTCAGCGGAAAGCCGCTGCGCTTCAGCAAAGACCTCTTGAGCTTCCTCTTTCTTCTCAAGCTGCTGCAAAACGCGCGCTAGGGCGCGCAAAGGCCGAAAGTTTTGAGGCGCTTCCCGGGCTGCGTTGCGAAAGGCCACGCAGGCGGCTCGCCGATCGCCTTTTTTCTCGTGCATAAGCCCCATACGGTGCCAAGGTCGCCAATCCTCTTCGTCGCAAGCATGGGCATGCTGGTAGGCGCGTAGAGCACGCTCCATATTGCCGATTTTGGCGCGTACGTCGCCCAGCGCCAACCAACTCTCAGTATCGGCCTCAAACGCCAAGACGTAACGCTCCGCCGCTTGCTCAGCGCCATCAAGGTCATCGATTTCGAGGTTCAGTGCTACCGCTTTTCGATGTAAGAACTGGGCGTTCGGCAGTTGAGTTAAGGCGGTTTCACAAAGGTCTCGGGCTAGCTCCGACCGCCCTTGGCGCTGGAGTACCGAGGCCAAACCCTCGTAGGCGTCGACGTTGAGCGGAGCCTGAGCGACAGCTTGAGCGAGTAAAACCCGCGCCGATTCGAGGTCTCCCGAAGCCAGCGCATCCATGCCTTGGCGCAGTTCGCTCATTTTAGCTCAAGTTCATCCACACCGATTTGGTTTCGGTGTAGGATCCCAGGGCTGCCGAGCCAAGATCACGGCCATAACCGCTGGCTTTAAAGCCGCCGAAGGGCAGCGACGGGTCGTATAGGTTGTAGGCGTTCACCCAAACGGTACCGGCTTGAACTTTGCGCACCACGCGCATCGCCCGGCCTACGTCTCGGGTCCAAACCGCTGCAGCCAGGCCGTAAGCGCAGTCGTTGGCAATGGCGATGGCTTCGTCTTCGGTGTCGAAGGGGATGATGCAGAGCACAGGCCCAAAAATCTCTTCTTGAGCAATACGCATGCTGTTTTGCACATCGGCAAAGACCGTCGGTTGGACGTAGAACCCCTTGCCCGTGCCGTTGTCGTGGGCGCCGCCACCAGTCAGGCAATTGGCGCCTTCGTCTTTACCGATCTGAATGAGTTCGAGCACCGAGTTGTATTGCGATTTTGAGGCCAGGGGTCCCATGCGCGCTGAACGCGGGTCACCGGGAACTGGCGCCGAAGGCACGAACTTAGCAGCCTGTTCGGCTACCGCGGCGCAGACCTCTTTGTAGATCGAACGCTGCACCAGCAAACGGCTACCTGCCGCACAGACCTCACCTTTGTTATAAAATATTCCGGTCATGGCGCCGCGTACAGCAGCCTTTAAGTCGGCGTCTTCAAAGATGATATTAGGCGATTTACCGCCCAGTTCGAGGGTGACGCGCTTAAGCGTGTCCGCTGCTTTTTTCTGAATACCAATGCCCACTGCGGTGGAGCCGGTGAAGCTAATTTTATCCACCGATTGATGACCGACGATGGCGTCACCCACCACGCCGCCTGCGCCGGGGACGATGTTGAGTACGCCAGCGGGAACACCAGCCTCGAGCGCCAATTCACCAAAGCGCAACGCCGATAAACTTGAGACCTTAGCCGGCTTATGAACCAAGGTGTTTCCCATGGCCAAGGCGGGTGCAAACTTCCAAGTTGCGAGCAGCAATGGGAAATTCCAAGGCGTGATGGCGCCGACGACTCCCACGGGCTGGCGTAGGGTCATGCGCAAAACGCCGGCTTCGCTAGGTAGGGTTTCACCGCAGAGTTTGTCGGTATAGCCCGCGTAATAATCCAAAATATTGGCAACGGTCGGGATCTCGATCTTAGCCGCGTCGAAGTCGGTTTTCCCCACTTCGAGGGTTTCGAGGCGCGCCAGTTCGGCGTTGTTGGTGCGCACAAGACCAGCGAGTTTGCGCAGGACGCGCGCCCGCTTTGCCGGCGCAAGATCGCTCCAGCGGCCGTCATCAAAAGCCTCACGGGCCGAATCGACCGCTTGATTGACTTCGGCTACGCCGGCCTCTGGGACCTCGCAAACCACCGACTCGTCGGCTGGATTAATACTTTGGAAAGTTGCGCCGCTGGCCGGTTTGACCTTTTCTCCGCCGATGATCAGATGTTCTGGAAAGCTCATATTAAAGGCCCTTTCGGCTAATGTTGGCGCTTTGCTGGCACGCTCCCGCGCCTTGCACAATGCTGTTAACTGTCGCTGTAACTGTAAAACCCTTGGCCCGATTTGCGCCCGAGCTTGCCTGCGGCGACCATCTCGCGCAGCAGTTCGGGTGCCTTAAAGACCGCAGATTGGGTCGCCGAGAAAATGGTGTCGGCGATACCCAGGCGCACATCGAGCCCGACCAAATCGGTCAGCCGTAGGGGCCCCATCGGGAAGCGGTAACCGAGCTCCATACAGGTATCGATGTCGCCGGGCTCGGCAACGCCTTGCTCGACCATGCGGATGGCCTCGAGGGCGATCGCGATCCCTAGGCGAGAGGTGGCAAAGCCAGGAGAGTCTTTGATCACGGCTGTGGTTTTACCCAAACGCAGCGCGAAATCTTTCAAGGCCGCCAGGGTCTCGGCGGAGGTATGTTCCGTGGTGATCACTTCGAGCAGCTTCATAATCGGCACGGGGTTGAAAAAGTGGGCGCCGATGACGCGGTCAGGTCGGCCGCTAGCGAGCGCCATTTCGGTGACCGAGCAGGAACTGGTGTTGGAAGCGAGGAGGGTATGTTTTGGACAATCTCGACCCAGGTCACTAAAAATCCGCCGCTTCAACTCAAGGTTTTCGGGGGCTGCCTCGATGACCAGATCCGCCTTTGCTACAGCGAGGCTAAAGTTGGACTCGCCGCTCAGCCGGGCGAGGGCCGCATCACGATCTTCGGCGCTGGTTTTGCCGCGGGCGACACCTTTTTCCAAAAAGGCAGCTGCGCGCTCTAGGCCCAGCGTGACGGCCTCCTCGCTAATGTCGCTGAGAACGACCTGGTAACCAGCGGTTGCAGCGTTGACGGCGATGCCATGACCCATGGTTCCGGCGCCGAGTACGGTAATGTTCTCGATGTTCATAGAGGCGCCCTTTATCTGTTGCGGCGCTGTCTTTGCGCAGCCGGGAGCGAAGGTAAAGTTGCTTCGGCTTGCTGCGAGCCGGTGAGCGATTGGCGAGAAGGAGCAGAGCGCGCTAAGTCAACATTGGAGATTATCATGCTCAAGTCCTTTGCTCTGCTCTGCAGTTGCCTGGTTATGCTCGCTGCCTGTCCCGATGATGAGGTGGTCGTTGCGGCGCTTTGTGGTGATGGCTTCGTCGATGCCAACGAAGAATGTGATGACGGCAATTCCGACCCCACTGATGCCTGCGATAACGCTTGCCTCAGCATGGGTTGCGGTAACGGGCGCATCGCCGATGGCGAGGATTGTGATGACGGCAACATCATCGACGAGGACGGCTGCACAAGCGCTTGCGTTATAGGCCGCTGCGGCGACGGGATTTTGCGTCTCGACCTGCAGGCCCACCAGGGCGGTTTTGAGGGCTGTGATGACGGCAACACCGACGCCGGTGACGGTTGTAACGAGAGCTGCGCTGTCGAAGCCTGCGGTAATAGTGTGCTCGATATGGGTGAAGGTTGCGACGACGGCAACACCGAATCCGGTGACGGCTGCCGCGACGATTGTGTCTCGGAAGGCTGCGGCAACGGTGTGCTTGAAGATGGCGAAGCCTGCGACGACGGAAACGACGAACCCGGGGATGACTGCACCAATTCATGTCAACCGGCGGCTTGCGGCGACGGCGTGCTCCATCAAGGTGAAGAACAGTGCGATGATGGTAATATCAGCGACTTAGATGCCTGCACGAGCTCTTGCGTTGCGGCGAATTGCGGCGATGGTCATTTGCGCATCGATCTTGCGGTTGGGCACGACGATTACGAAGCTTGCGATCCTCCCGGGGAGAATTGCACCCAGAATTGCCGGTTAGCGGCCTGCGGTGATGGCGAAGTCAACCGCGGCGAGGATTGTGATGACGGCAATATTGAGCCCGGCGATGGCTGTTTTCAGTGTCGCGCCGAGGTGGTTAAATTGAGCATGGGCTCAAAACATAGTTGTGCCCGTAAATCGAACGGTAGCGTCTATTGTTGGGGTCATAACAATCACGGGCAAGTTGGCGGCCAAGGGGATTTTTCTGCGCGCCCGCGCATTGTCGCCGCGCTGGGTGAAACCCGCCATATCGCTAGCGGCGCGGAGCACAGCTGTGCGGTAGCCGAAAACGGCCGTGTTTGGTGTTGGGGGCGTAATAATCGCGGTCAACTCGGTAGTGGCAGCACCGACTCCAGTTCGGAGCCCGTTCGGGTGCAAAATCTCGATGATGTCGCCCTGGTCTTTGCTGGCGCCTACCATACTTGCGCCTTGCAAACTGACGGCACGGCTTGGTGTTGGGGTTATAATCAATACGGGCAACTCGGGAATGAAAACCGTGTTCAGCAGATTGCTCCCGGTCGCGTCATCGGCGTCTCCTCGACCATTAATATGGCGCCCGGGGCGAGCCACACCTGCAGCGTTGGGAACACAGGGCAGGTGGCCTGTTGGGGGCGCGCCACCCACGGTCAACTCGGCGATGGTTTGCCACAACAAGGTCTGCGCAGCTCAGCCGGTTTGGTGGTCGGCTTGACGTCTGTCGCCCAGGCCAGCTCAGGAGGTCACCATACCTGCGTTGCCGGTCGCAATGGGCAGCTCGCATGCTGGGGCTTTGGCTTCTTTGGTCAACTCGGTAACGATTCCTTTCAAAACGCGGCGCGGCCAGTAAATGTGCCAGCTGCCGGGACGGTGACTCATCTGAGCGCCGGCACAAACTTTACCGTTGTGGCGACCACCGATGGACAGGTGCGTTGTTGGGGAGCCGATCTTTTTGGTCAATGTGCCCAGGGCTCAGCTTCGTCGCGCCGCCGAGCGCCGGTTCCCGTTGGTGGTATCGAAGGGGTGATCGAAGTGGCCGCTGGTGGCGAGCATGCCTGTGCACGAAACGACCAAGGCAAACTCTACTGTTGGGGTAACAACAATTTTGGACAGCTTGGGTTAGATGACCAGGTTGTTCGTTTCACCCCCGTCGAGGTGACTCGCTTTTAGGCCCAAACCTGGCCGCTTAACGCCGCCTGAACAAAGGGGTTAGTGCGGCGTTCCTCGCCGATGGTGGTGTCGCCCCCATGACCCGAATGAACGATCAGTTCATCGTCTTCTTGCATCAGCAGTTGCAGGCTGCGCACCAAAGTTGGCGTGTCGCCGAAGGGTAAATCGGTGCGCCCTACCGAGCCCTTAAAGATGGTGTCACCAACGAAGATATGGCCGCCGATAACATAGGCGACTCCGCCCGGCGTATGCCCCGGAAGAAAGATAACTCGCGCTGAGATGGTTCCAAATTCGAGCACCTGGTCTTGCTCAACATAATGGTCCGGCGGTGGCGGCTGCGGTACATAACCCATGCCGAACATGGCCGCCGACTCTTCCACGGTATCGTAGATGGGATGCTCAGATTTATGCAGATATACAGGGCGTACGAGCAGGCCGTCTTTGAGCGCTTTAATGCCGCCAGCGTGGTCGAGATGACCGTGGGTTTGCAAAATAGCGTGAATGTTTAAATTGCTGCGCTCTATCATCGACAGCAGTTTCTCTGGTTCGCCTCCGGCGTCGATAAGCACGCCGTCTTTGCTCACGGGGTCCCCACATATCCAGGAGTTCATCTGAAACATGGTTACTGGCGTGCAGTCGACCAGCAGTTGCTCTCGGGGTTGATTCGATCCATTCATTTGTTGCATCCTCTGGCTCGCCTTGGCCTGTGCCAGTTTTCGTGAGGGAGTCAAAAGTGTTTCTCGCGCCCTTTGCTGCTTTTGCTTTGCTCAGCGCGCCTTTGCAGTTGAGCGCCGAAGCGGACCAGCGAGCCAAGATCATCGTCCTCGATTTGGTCAACGGTACCGAACTTGACGAGGCGCGCCTCGAGGTTTTGGGCGATGCGATCGTTAGTGCTTTAGCCGGGGCTAAAGTCGAGGTGCTTTCGGCCGCCGATCTACGAAAAACTCTTGAGTTCAAAGCCGAGCAAAGCGCCTTGGGCTGTCAGCAGAAAAATTGTATTTTAGATTTAGCCAAGGCCCTTGAGGCTCGCTATATTTTGAGCGGTTCGCTGGCTTCCTTTAAGGGGCAGTTCATCCTCAACCTTAAATTGATCGATACTAAAAACGGCAACCTAAAAGTGCTGCTGCGTGAAACCCACGAGGCCGAAGCGGGCGCTCTGACCGCCTTGGCTCGCATCTCAGCGGCGAAGATGCGCCAAGCCTTGGGCGGGCCGCCGCCGAGCGATGCTGAGATGGCGGTGCTTAAAGCCGGCAAGGTGCCGCTGTTCGGTCTCAGCCTAGGTTTGGGGGCAGCGACCTTGGCGGGCTTTGGCATCGCCGCTCAGATTCAGGCTTTATCCGCCGCCGATGCAGCGCTACTCCAAACTGATGATCGTATTCTGGGTCCATTTCATGCCTCCTTGGCGCGGCGCAAGGTGGTGCAGGCTCGTTGGTTGTTTAGTGGTGCTGCTCTGGCCTTCGGTGTCGCTTCCTATGCCTGGCTGGGGGGCTGGTAGATGCGTGCTTTGATGCTGCTTTTTCTGTGCTCCTGCCTACCCGATTTGAGTTCACTGGAATCGGCCGAGCTGTGCACTGCTCTGCCTTCGCCCTGGCAACAAAGCGATTGGGCAGCGCTTAAAGACGAGGCTGGCGGTGAGGCCAAGTTACGGCTTTGGGAATCCGAAGCGCGCTGCCGCGTGTACTTGTTGCGGAGACAGAGCTTTGAGGTAGCGATCGATGACGAGAGCGATCTTGAGGCCCTTAAAACCGAAGCGGGTGAGATGGCTTTGCAAAGCGCTGCTCTGCGCGACCACCTCGAGGGTTTGCAGGACCACAACTGGCAGCACCCTGTTCCCGATTGCGTTGCCGATGGTGAGCGCCCGCCGCGTCGAGACGGTACGAGCTACTCTTTGTTATGCATTAACGGGGGAGACGCCTCGCGTCGCCTTTATGATATGCTCACTTGGATCGAAGAACATGCCGGCTTTGCCGTGCAGGCACGCAACACCGCTGCCTGCCGCAGCCACGCCGAACATGTTTTGAATTGTTTGCAGGCGGGAAACTCTATCGATTGGGATGAGAGCGGTGAGCCCGAACAGGTTTGCGGCGCCGCCCTCGCCGATTACGGTTTGCACGGCGAGGGTTCTGGCGACTTTATCTTGTGGCAGGTCGCTCAAGCTCGGGGTTTCCTCATCCCTTGAGAAAAAAAATCCTTATCACGGGCGCTCGAGGTCATGCTGGCTCGGTGCTTTGCGCCGACCTCTCGGGCGATTATGATATTTTGGCTCCAGAACGACGTTCGCTTGATGTCTGTGATGTCGATTCTTGGCGAGCTCTGCAGCCTGAACTGGATCAAGGCCTGTTCGCACTCATTCATTGTGTTGGTCCTTTCGTTCATGAGCCGATCGACCGCTGTGAGCCCGAGACTTGGCGTCAGGTGATGGCCGGCAACTTAGATTCTGCCTTTTACGCTTATCATTTTTGCCGCCAAGGTTTGAGAAATGCCCAGGGGCGCATTATCTTTTTCGGCCTCGCAGGTGTCCAAGCTCAGCGTCCGGAAAAGAACCAAGCTGCATACGCTGCGGCGAAAACTGGCCTGCTCAGTTTAAGCAGTAGCATCGCCGCCACCGAGGCCGAGCACGGGCTCACCTGCAACCTCATCGCGCCGGGGTTGCTGCATAATGAAACCAGTGAACAGGTTTGTCGTTTTTCTGTTCCGGCTGGTCGTCAAGCTGCGTCTTTCGAATTGTGCAGCTTGGTTCGCTACCTACTCAGCGATGAGGCAGAACAGGTAACGGGAAGTGTGGTCCACCTGAGCGGAGGCTGGCGTTTATGAGTTATGTGGGTCTGCCCGAGACGAACGCCGGGGGCTTGGATCGCCTAAAGCTGTTGGCAGCGCTGGCGTATACCCTGGGCTTTGTCGGTGTTTCGCTCGGTATCGGTCAGTTCCTCTTGGGTCGCATGGTGAGCGGTTTGGTACTCTTCAGCGCCGGGGGCCTTGCCTTCGCAACGCCGTTCTTACTGAAACTTAGCCGTCGCTATGATCATGCCGCTTTGGGTATCGTGATGATGACCTACATTGTGCCCCTGGCTTCGCATCTGCTCAGTGGTCAAGGCGCTCAGCGCATCTCGCCTTGGTTCGCGGTGGCGCCGATCATTGCGTTGGTCCTTTTTAATAGAAAAATCGCTCTGCGCATGGCGGCTTTGAGCATGCTGACGATCATCACCCTTTTCTTGAGCGATACTTTCGGCTGGGTAGCTTATGCTCACCCGCCCGTCGGCACGGGAAAATCCGTCTTCTACACCGCCTCGGTGCTGTTGTTGACGGTGGTGCTTCTGTCCATCTTTATGCTCATCTCTCGAGCCGAAAAAAACGCTAGGACGCGGCTTTCAAGCGCTATTCGTTCGGTTAGTCATGAACTGCGTACCCCGCTCGTCGGACTTACTGGGCATATCGATATGTTGCGTCACAGCGAACTCAGCCCCAAACAGCTCGAATACGTGGAGACGCTTGAGTTAGTCTCCAACGATATGCTCGCCATCACAACGGATCTCATCGAGTATTATAGCGACAAAGAAGTGCCTGCCCAGCGCCAAATCGTGGCTTTTGATGTGTCCGAACAGTTGCAAAGGGTGAGTAAGCTCTATGCCCTGCAAGCCGCTAGTACCGAGACCGAATTGCTAGGTGTCTATGAAGGCGTCCTACAAAACAAGCGGCTTGGCCAGCCGCGTCAATTGCGTCAGGTGCTCATCAACTTAACGCGTAACGCGCTGCTCCATGCTCAGGCCAGTAAAGTGCTCATAGGAGCGCAGACAGCGCCCGGACAGAAGGTGCGGTTTTATGTGAGCGATGATGGCCTCGGCATCGAGGCGTCACGCTACAACCAACTCTTCGAATCGGGGCAGCACGGTGATGACAGTAGCGGTGATGGCCTTGGGCTGACGATCAGCAAAGACTTGGTGAAGCAGATGGGCGGTGAGTTGAAACTCGATAGCGAGCCGGGAAAAGGTTGCTGCTTCTCCTTTACCCTCGAACTGCCTTCAGTCTGACGCTAACGCTCTTGAAGGCTGCGCCGCCTTCTCGGTAGCGCGACCGATAGCTGCCGCATTTCCTTGCAACTCGGCGCTGCCTGCGCTTTCTCCCTGGCTCAACATTGGGAACAAAAACCATGCGCCAACTTGTTTTAATCGCTCTGCCTCTTTTGCTCACCGCTTGCCCAATGTCCGAGGGCAACCAAGGCGGCGGAGATCCGACAGCCGATGCTGGGGTCATTCGGGACAGTGGCAGCGCGCGCCCGGACCTTGGCGTCCCGAGCCAAGCGACTCGGATTCAAGAATTGCGCAGCGGCACCATCGCTGCCGAAACGCAGGTCCTGGTCGAGGCCGTCGTGGTGACCGCCATCAGCCCGGGTCGTGGACTGTGGGTTCAGCAGGGAAGTGGTCCGGACAGCGGCATGTACCTGTTCGGTTCTGAGGCCGCTGACAGCGAAGGGCTGAGCGTCGGTAAAGAGATCGACCTGCAGGGTGTGTTTACCATTTTCAACGACCTTAAACAGATCAAGTTCCCGACCATCTTGGCGATGCGCGAGGGGCAATTGCCCGAACCGCTGCTCGTTTCGGCGGCTGATTTGGCGATCAGCGCATCGTATGAAGGCATGCTCGTTCGCGCTGAGGCTTTGAGTATCGTCAACGCCAACCCGGATGGTCCCGACGATGACTTTGGCCAGATCGAGCTCAATGATGGCCTGGTGCTCGATGATGATCTGTTCAGCGAATTGCGCAACGGGCGTGTCTTTTTAAGGCTCGCCGGCACCGAATTTAATTCCATTACCGGCATCGCTCATTTGAGCTTTGACAAACGCAAGCTCTTGCCGCGCAGCGCCGAGGACTTTGATGTGGTCGGCGGCGCCCCCGACCTGACCGTTACAGTGCAACAGATTCAACAGGGCGAGCTGGCTGAAAATACTCCCGTGGCATTGAGCGGCGTTGTTGTGACGGCGGTGTCTCATGTGAGTCAGGAGGAGCGTCGCGGTTTCTGGGTTCAACAAGGTCGCGGCCAGTATTCCGGTATTTATGTCTTTTTCGGTAGCTCGCAGCTTCCTGAGCTTGCGCCGGGTTCCATCGTCAACGTCGAGGGTACCTACAGCGAGTTTTACAACCAATCGCAGATTATTCGAGCCCGTGTCGAGGTGACCGGGAGCGGTGAGGTTCCTGAGCCCAGCATCGTCATTCCGGGGGAGCTAGCGGGCGCTTCCGATAGCGACAACAACGCCGAACCTTGGGAGGGCGTGTTGGTGGCGATTGAGAACGTCGTCATCGACCAGCCGAACCCCGACAGCGACGACGGTGAGCCTTGCCCTCGGGGCGCCGAAGACTGCACAGACTTTGGCACTGTCTCGGTCAACGGGCTGCGTCTAACGACCCGGCTCTGGCCCGATATGAGCGATGGTGACGCCTTCACCCGCGTCCAAGGCACCAGCTTTAGCCGGGTCGTAGGGATCGCTGAAGAGGCTTTTGGTCAGCACAGTCTGGCGCCTCGCTCAGCAGCCGATCTCAGCCCATAAAAGGCCTCGGTCGACGGCCGCTTGCTGGCCCGCTATGAGCGGCTCGCACATCCTGAACCTTGTTCCACTGGAGTTTTTATGAACCACGCCGATTCGCTCGTCTTTCTCTCCGCCAAACGCACACCTTTTGGAGCCTTTGGTGGCTCTATGAAAGGTTTGAGTGCGACGGACCTGGGCGTTATCGCCGCCGAGGCAGCCATTGAATCTGCTGGCGCTGACAAAGAAGATTACGGGCATGTAGCCTTTGGTAATGTCCTGCAAACCAGCGCCGATGCACTTTATCATGCTCGCCATGTGGGCTTGCGCGCCGGCTTGCCTCAAAGTGTTCCTGCCATCACCCTCAACCGGCTTTGCGGTTCGGGCTTTCAAGGCGTTGTTACGGGCGCCGAGCAGATTCTAACCGGTCAGGCCGAGCTTGTGCTCAGCGGTGGTGCCGAGAGCATGAGCCAGGCGCCTTTCGTACTGCGCGGGACTCGTTGGGGCGTCCCCCTAGGTCGCACGCCCAAGATGGAAGACGCTCTTTGGGAGAGTTTGACGGACACGTTTTGCAATGTGCCCATGGCGCTGACCGCCGAGAATATCGCTGAAAAGTATGGCGTCACTCAGGACGAGGTCGACGCCTTCTCCATCGCCAGCCAACAGCGCTGGCAAGCCGCCCAAGAAGCCGGACATTTCGACGCAGAGATAGCACCGGTGACGATTCGTAGCCGGCGTGGTGACAAGGTGATCAGCTCCGATGAGCACCCGCGCCCCCAAAGCACCCGCGAGGGACTCGCCAAACTGCCGAAAATTTTTAAGAAAGATGGCGTCATTCATGCGGGTGCCGCATCGGGTATCTGCGACGGAGCAGGCGCTTTGGTGCTCAGCAGCGCGGCCTACGCCGAACGTAAAGGCTTATCTCCAATCGCTCGTTTGGTCAGTTGGGGTGTTACGGGCTGCGAACCGAGTTTGATGGGCCTGGGCCCAGTCGAGAGCTCGAAGCAGGCTTTACAGCGTGCAGGTCTTAGCCTGGACGATATGGACCTCATCGAGATCAACGAAGCTTTCGCACCGCAAGTTATTGGCTGTGCCAAGGCTTTGGGTATCGATATTGACCGTGTAAACGCTTGCGGTGGTGCCATCGCTCTTGGGCATCCTTTGGCCGCTAGCGGCGCGCGCATCACCGCTCATCTCATTCATGCTCTGCGTCGACGCGGCGGCGGTTTGGGTCTGGGCAGCGCTTGTATCGGCGGCGGTCAGGGCATCGCGGTCATCGTAAAGGTAGACTAAATGGAAGAGCTAATTTTCGATTGGAACGAACGCCGACGCAATTCGATGCTCGGCCGCACCAAGATTACCTTGGTCGACGAGACTCTGCGCGACGGAGTGCAAAGTCCGACGGTGAATGACCCGGATCTCGACCAAAAACTCGAACTTGTCCGCATGATGGACAAAATGGGCGTTGGCGTGGTGGATGTCGGCCTGCCTGGTGCCGGCCCTCGCGCTAAGGAGCATGTTCTCGAGCTCGTGAAGATGATTCGCGATGAAAAGCTGAGCATCATTCCCAATTGTGCGGCGCGTACGCTCAAAGCCGACATTATACCGGTCGCAGAAGTGCAGCAGATCACCGGTCACCCCATTGAAGTTTACACCTTTATCGGCTCCTCGCCCGTGCGTCAGTACACCGAAAATTGGACCGTTGAGACCATTGCTGAGATCAGCCGAGAGGCCATCGCTTTTGGCGTCGCTCAGGGGTTGACGGTCTGTTATGTCACCGAAGATACGACGCGCAGTCGTCCCGAGCAGCTTCGCGTGCTGTTTGAGACGGCGATCGAAGCTGGTGCTTCGCGTTTGGTGCTCTGCGATACTTGCGGTCACGCGACACCGCATGGTGTTTACCAACTCGTTCGCTTCGCTGCCGATTTCGTCGACGGCTTGGGAGCTGATATCGGCATCGACTGGCATGGTCATAATGATCGTGGGCTAGCGCTAACCAACGCCTTAATGGCCGCCGAATATGGCGCTACTCGAGTGCATGGCACCGCCCTTGGTATCGGTGAGCGCGTAGGCAACACCAGCCTCGATCAGATGCTGGTCAACTTAAAGCTGCTCGGTTTATGGGATCACGACCTGAGTTGTCTGGGTGACTTTGTGCGCCTCGCCGCCAAGGCTTGTAAGGTACCTCTTCCTTACAATTACCCGGTGTTTGGCGAAGACGCCTTTCGCACCGCCACGGGCGTTCACGCAGCGGCCATTATCAAGGCCTTAGATCGCGGCGATTCGAAGCTCGCTGATCTTGTTTATTCCGGCGTCCCCGCCGGGCAGTTCGGTATGGAACAGGTCATCGAGATCGGTCCGATGTCGGGCATGAGCAATGTGCGGTATTGGATGAAGCGCCGCGGGATTGCGCCTTCTGAGGGTCATGAAAAAGCGCTTTTTGCCGCTGCCAAATCCAGCGAGCGAATTCTAAGGGATGATGAGTTGTTGGCCGTGCTTAACGAGGCTGGCGCCGATGTATGATGGTCTCGAAGTCTTTTCCGCGACGCTCGCAACAGAGCGCGAAAAAATTGGCACCCGAGTCACCCGGTTTTTGACGGACCATCCCGATTTGAAGGTCATTAACACCGAGGTCCGCCAAAGCTCGGATGCCAGTCACCACTGCCTGAGCGTCTTGTTGTTTTGGAAGCGTTCAGCGTGAGCGATATGCAGGCCGATATCGAGTCCTTTCGGCTGCTCGCTCAGAAACGCAAAAAAGGTCTACTTCCACCCGACGAAGAGGATCAGTACCGTCGTCTCGGTCAGCGCTTAGCCGCAGCAAAGCGGGCAACAAAAACAAATGTACAAGCTTTGAGAGGGGTCCCCTTACCCGGGTGTGATTTTTTCGATGACTACCCTGAATTGTACCGCCGAGGGCTCATCAGCAACGAGCAAGAAAAACCGCAAGCTGCGGGCGAGCCGCAGTTGGCCGGAGCCCTAATCGCTCGGGGGCGAGCCGCTCTCGCTGACGGTAGTAGCTTGCAAGGTCAACTGCTGTGGGGCCCTCAACCTAGTGTGGATGGAAAGCCTTTTGCGAGATCGGCAGTGCAGGTTTTGTATCTGGCTTCAGACGATGGTGTCATACCGGGCCCGGGACGTCTCTTATTGACGAGAGAAGGGCGACAGATTAAAGGCCATTTGGCGAGTAATTTGGATTCGGAGTTCGTCGACATTTTACCGCTGAGTGGTGCTCCTAAAGGCGTAGCACGCATGATTATTAGAGTTTCTTATTTGCAGAAGGTCACGTCATGGCAACCGGAATAGGCGATCGCTTACGTTTCTTTGGGCGCTTCTTTTTACGGCCAAAAGTCCAAGGTGCTTTACAGCCCTCTTCTATCCATTTGGTCGAAGAACTGTTGCGCGGTATGGATATAGAAACGGCTCAGTCTTTGGCTGAGTTAGGCCCTGGAACCGGTGTAGCAACGCGCGTTTTGCTTGAGCGGAAAGCGCTAGACGCGTCTTTGTTGGCGATCGAAAAAGATGCCCAATGGGTGCGTTTGTTAAGGCGTCGTTATCCCGAACTCGATCTCGTTCATGGCGATGCGTCCGAGCTCGCCGCTTGTGCAGAGGAGCGCTCTTTGGCGCCCTTTGACGCGGTGATCTGCGGCCTCCCCTTTGCTATGTTCGATGAGCAGTTGCAGCGCTCAATTTTAGCCGCGGTGAGCAGCAGTCTAAAGCCGGGCGGTGGTTTTACCACCTTCGCCTACGTCCATGGCAAAGAACTGCCTAGCGCTCGACGCTTTTCGGCGCTGCTCAATGAGTACTTTGAGAGCGTTGAGAGCGGTCAGACGATCTGGCGTAACACCCCGCCAGCGATGGTCTATAAAGCCTGGTCGCGAAAAGAGACTTCCTGAGTGTTTTTGACGCGCATACTGACCCACCAGACCCCGACTCGGTAGCTGATAAACCCGTTGGCGCTAAGTAGGGTTTGCAAAGCCTCCTCCTGGCCTTTTTCAACCCTGCAGATCAGTTGACCTTGAAGGTTCATGACGCGCAGCACCTCATGCATAGCGGCTTGAGGGTCTTTCATTTCGACAAAGGGATTGTGCAGCAACAAGCAGTCGATCGTTTTGTCGCGCAAGGGCAAGCGGTAAGGGCTGCAGCGCAACAAGAGCAAAGAATGTTCGGCGCTGGTCCGTCGGTGGGCGCGCAGCAAACGCTGAAGTTTGCGTCCAGCGCCAATGCGCAGCCGCCAAGAATGTCTTGCCAACTCGTCGAGTATCAACCCGGTGCCGCAGCCCAAATGCAAGAGCATACCTCCTTGGTGTTTAGCCATGATACGGTGCAAGTCGGTGTCCGGTGGCGCCAGGCGCTGCCGATACTGTTCTTGGGTTTTTCTAAGCCAATGCAGCGGGTTTATTAAGCGTGAAGAACGGCGGTCATCGTCTTCGGATTCGGGTAGAAAATCCACCAAACCCGAGCGCCGAAGAGGGTAACCTCGGCCACAATCTGAGCAGCGAGCAATCGGCCCTTGGCGTGTTAAAGGTTCATGTCCGCAGCGTAAACACCGGAGTAAATCGACCCTTCTTTTCACGGGG